>JBGPOB010000044.1:0-16274 GCA_041487815.1 Xanthobacteraceae bacterium
CAATTGCAGCGGTCGTTAATTCGCGCGTGCGTCCCACCGGTGCCCCCCGCATCAAGGTGCCGAAAATCGAGCAAATCTTATAAGCGAAGGCTTCCGCGCGATCAAGGTGCGGCGCCGCGCAGGAACATCGAAATCGGCCTCACCGCGAGCGCGGCGGCGCACCGAGATATTCCTTGAAGAAAGCCAGTGTCCGCTCCCACGCGAGATCGGCGGCTGGCTTGTTATAGCGCGCCCCGCCGGTATCGTTATTGAAGGCGTGGTTGACGCCCGGGTACATGTAAATCGTGTAGCGCTTGCCATTCGTCTTCAGCGCCGACTCGTAAGCCGCGATGCCGGCATTGACGCGTTCGTCCAGCGCGGCGTAGTGCAGCAGCAGCGGCGCACGGATGGCCGGCACCTCGTCTGCGGGGACCTGCAGCCCGTAATAAACCGCAACGGCTTTGAGCTCCGGCCGCTCCGCCGCCATGCGATTGGCAACACCGCCGCCAAAGCAAAAGCCGACAACACCGACATTGCCGTTCGATTCGGTGTGCGTCAGAACGAATGGCACCGCCGCGATGGCTGCCGCGGTGATATCTTTGGGATTCGTTTTGGCGTGAATTTCGCGCGCTTTGTCCTCGTCAGGCGGCGTGCCGCCGGACACGGACAGCAAGTCGGGAGCGAAAACCAGGAAGCCCTCGATCGCCAGCCGCCGTGCGACGTCCTCGATGTGCGGATTGAGGCCACGGTTTTCCTGAATGACAATGATTGCAGGGCGCTTTCCCTTTGCAGTCGGGCGCACCAGGTAGCCGTCGATCTTCCCCTTGGGCGAGTCGTAGGCGACGCGTTCGGTTATCAACCGCGCATCATTTGCCGCCACGATAGCGGCCTGCGCATAGTTGTTCTGCAGCAGCGGCAACAGCGCCGTGGCAGCCGCGGCCGATCCGGTCAGCGCAGTCAGCCGATCGAGAAACTTGCGGCGGTTCATCCCGCCATGCGTGAAGCTGTCGTAAAGATTGATGATGCGCTGGTCCACGGTGTCCCTCGAATGTTTGCCAGATAAAATAGCATGCGCGACCGGTTCGGTCTCAAGTCGGGGCAGGAACCCGGGGTATCAATGTTGCATAGCCGGAAAGGCGAAATGTCCATGCTGGCCCATCCCGGAAGACACGCCCGCCGCGCGCGATGCCCGCTTAGGAGCAGCGCATCTGGGCGCTACCGGGGCACAACTTAAATGACTTCGATAATGAGAAGAAAACGCGCGCGCCGCGACCGTCGTTGGACGGAATGCGGTATTCGATTGGCGCGGCCAATTCAACGCCGGCGATCAGGTCATCGGCGATGAAGAGCCGCAGCCCCGCCCCGATCAAGGATACGGAAAGAACATCATCATGAACGTCGCGGAAATTCCAAGCCATACTCCGGTCGATGAAGCCGTAGGCCTGGTAGCCCTTGATGAGATCGTTGTTCAGTGTCTGGTCGAATCGCAGCTCCAGCGAGCCGGCGATGCCATTGTCGCCACTGAGGTCGGATCCGTAATAGCCGCGGCCGAACGCCGTTCCGAGATAGAATTCTTGCGACGCCAGTAATGCGGTTGAAGCCCACTGGCCGGCCGTCGATAATTTCACCGACCAAACGTCCGATAGCTTCTGAAGGCGCGTGTAGTACATCTCGATTTTTGAAAAACTGGCAGATCCGTCGCCGCGCGAAAGAGCGGCGTCACCTTTATGCGACGCGCCGAGCACATCCAGGCCCTGACGTAGGGTGAGCGTTAGATAGTTCCACCCATTAAATGTATCGTGCGTCTGATAGTCGGCCGTCAGGCTTACGGTGCGGACGTGATCGCGATAATTCGTTCCGGACAAATCTTGTTCGACGACATCGCTGAAGCCCGCACTAGCCGTCAACCAGAGTGACGAATTGCGCGTCCGTTGCGCAACAACGGTACCCCTAAACTCGTAGGTTTCGGTTTGCGTATGGGTTCGCAGGGCCCGCCTCGCATCGCCCGGCCAAATTTCGGTATAGGAGGCCATGGCGCCAATGCGAGCGCCATTGGCCCCTACCGGCACGCTATAGGCCAGCCGATTGAAGCCCAATTCGCGCGTCGCGTCGGGAACGGTCGACAGGTTAAGGCCGAGCGTATCGCCGCCGGCAACGAACGAATTGAAGTTGGCGGCGACATATCCCTGTAGCGGGCCGACCTCGGGCGTACCCCGATTGTCGACGCCGAGCACGGCATAGACGCCCCATGTCCGCACGAAGACGGTAAGTCGAAATTTGCCGGTTGCTTGGCCTATTTCTTCTAGCGAAGTGTCAACAATTCGCACTCCGGGCAGGTCGTTTACCAACAGCAACTGCCGTTCGAGCGTGTCTCGTCGTGAAGGGCTTTCGGCTCTGACAACATCGAGGAGCGGAGAAAGGCCGAACTTCTGTGCTCGTTCACCCTTCAGCACAATTTCCGTAACGCTGCCGGCGATCACCCGAATACGGATACGCCCGTTCTTGATGTCCTGCGGCGGAATGATTGCGCGGGTGAGATAAAAGCCCGCAGCGCGGTGAAGATCGCTGATTTTTCCGGCAATGGTCACCAGATCGGCCTGCGATACGGTCTTGCCGATATAAGGCCGATAGGTCGCGGCGATCTGGTCGCGGGGTACCGCGATTTCGCCTCCGACGGAAACGGCGGCAAGCTTGAACAGCGGCCTTCTGTCACCCGAGCCGGCCTGCCTGGCTGGATCTGGTAAATTTATACTCGGGTCCGCGAGACGCCGCTGGTTGAGCTGGAACGCGTCGAAGCTCTTTTCGCCCTGGCGCGGGTCGACGGTTGGCGCGCGGCCTGACGGCTGGGCTCTACCGGGGTCCGCGGCTAACGCCGCAAGGATTGCGCCCAAGGCATAGGCGGCAAGTCGAACGCCGCCTTGTCTTGCACGGGAAAAACCCTCCCGACCGCCGCCAATTTGAAGCTGCGCCGCCGGTTGGTGCATTGCGGTCGAGATACGAGGCCTCACCGCGTTCGCTTTAGGCATTTATGGTTAACGATTCGGTAACGTCTGGCCGCAGTTTGTGCGGCTAATGCTCGCCAATTTTGAAATGAATTTGGTGCCAAAATTTGAACCTGAAGATGCGCCTCGGAATTGGCGCCCGGCGAAAAAGACAGGATGTCCCATGTTTGACCGAGCAACAAAGCTTTGTCGCCTGCTTGTATTGGTTATGCTTGCCATCTCCGGTGGGGGCCTCGCCGCGCAGGCGGAAGATTCTAACAGCGCCGCCTGGCGGGTGAGCAAAACCTCCGGCGATGTCTGGGTGACCACGACCGGGGTCCAGAAAGCATCGCTCACCGATAGCGAAATGTTGCGGCCTGGCGATACGATTCGCACCGGCCGAAATGGCCGCGTTCTCCTGATGCGCGGAGACGAGACCATCATGGTTTCGCCGAACTCCGTCGTCGGGGTGCCGGAAAAAAACCAGGACAAACAGACGACCACGATCGTTCAGCAGGCGGGATCCATTCTGCTCGACGTGGAAAAGCGCAACGTCAGGCATTTTGAGGTTGAGACGCCCTATCTCGTCGCCGCGGTGAAAGGCACGCAATTTCAGGTGTCGGTAAAACGCAACGCTGCAAACGTTGAAGTGCATCGGGGCGAGGTTGACGTGGCCGACGTCAAGTCCGGCCAACATGTGCTTGTGCTGCCCGGACAAACCGCGGCAGTTTCTGCACATGCACCGGGGCTTACGCTAAGCGGATCGGGAAAATTCAACCCGATTCAGTCTGGTGAGCCGCGTCGAACCTCGGTGCAACGCACGCCGGTGCCGAAACACGGCCTCACGGCACCAGATAGCGCGCCGAACGGACAGCAAATTCGTGCGCTTGGCGATCACGACCGCAAGATCGGCGCCAAGGTGGGTATCGGGCACATCCTGAGCGACAACGGCGTGGTGCGCATTACCGCGCCGCTGGGCGATGTAAAATTGAATTTCGACAAGGTGACACAGGGGCTGGCGCGCGACGCGACAGCCGTCGCCGCCGTAGAAGCGGCCTCCGTCAAGAACAACGTGGAAGGCGCCTCCGTCAAGAACAACGTCGAAGAGGCCTCCGTCAAGAACAACACCGTTTGGAGTTCCGGAGAACTGCTGCCGGGTAATGGGGCTGCCAAGGTCTCCAGCCAGGGCAATGGTAACACTGCCGCCGGAGGCACTGGCACTGGCAACGGTAGTGGCAGCGGTAGTGGCAACAGCAACGCTAATGGCAACGGCAACGGCAATGCTTTTGGACAAGCCCAAGGCGGGGCCAATGGCAACGACGGAAAAGGTAAAGGCAAGTCCTGACTCTGAGATTGATTCCGAGCCCAGACACGCAGTGCGAACACGTCTTTTGACCGTCGCATCGTAGCTTGCGGGGAGACGTGTGAAACAATATCGACCGCATTTTCTGGTGTTGTTTATCCTGGTCGCAGTCCTGCTGACCGGGATGCACAAGACTGTGCAAAACGCGCTGATCGACGCGAGGTATGGCTGGTTTCCTCGGCAGGCCGGCGGCGAAATAGTTCTGATTTCAATCGATCCTTCGTCGATTGAGGCAATCGGAACCTGGCCGTGGCCACGGTCGATTCATGCGGACCTGATCGACAAGCTGGAACGCGCCGGAGCCGGCGACATCGTTTTCGATATCGATTTCAGCTCGCCGTCGACTCCCGATTCCGATGCGGCTTTTGAGGACGCACTCCAGCGGGCTGGCGGCTCGGTGGTATTGCCGGCATTCAAGCAATTGGTTAGCAATCGCGGAGTCGGCAATACGACCTACGTCAATCGGCCATTGCCGAGATTTGGCGAACATGCCTGGTCCGCGATCGTGAACCTGCCCGTCGATCCGGACGGACTGGTGCGGCACTTTAGGTTTGGAGAAACGCTGGAGGGAAACTATTTGCCCGTCGCTGGAGCCATGTTGGCGGGGCGCTACGACAAGGATGATCAGCACTATCTGATTGATTTTAGTATCCGCCCCAAATCCATTCCGTCGCTGTCGTACATCGACGCCTTGCGCGGCGATGCCGCCACTTTGGCGGGGCTAAAGGGCAAAAAAGTTATCATCGGCGCGACCGCCCTCGAGCTCGGCGACCGGTTGAATGTACCGAACGGCCGCATTCTGACGGGCGCGTTGCTGCAAGCGTTGGTGGCGGAATCGATCTTGCAAGGCCGTGTGCTACAAGTCACTTCGTACGTCGTGACGATGATAGGGATTAGCATCGTCGCACTTGTCATGTTCGCCATGTGGCGTCGCCGTTCTGCCGGCTTTCGGGCCCTGGTTTTGGCAATGTCGGCCACTGTGGCTGAACTGGGCGCGACGGTCGTTCAAGCAAAACTACCGATTGTCATCGATACATCTCTGTTTCTCATCGCTATCTCCGGGTACCTTGCGGTCATTGCGCTGTACGAAATCGATCTTCGCGGCCTCCTCGGCGCGATTGCGGAAAGACGCTTTCAGACCATAACGATGTCGCTCGGCGACGGCCTGGTATGCACGAATACCAAAGGCGACGTCGTACTTTGGAATCGCGGTGCTGCGACGATTTTCGGTTATGAAGCCAATGAAATGATTGGCCAGCCTTTCAACAAGATTCTTGCCTTAAGTGGCGGCGATGGAAATAGGCACCTGAATTTGATTGGAGAACTGCCACGCGGAGAACTTGTCGCACCCGGCGGCAAAGTGATGGAACTCGATGGACGTAGAAAAAATGGAAAGATATTTCCGCTCGAAGTCTGTTTTTCCGGGTGGCAAGGAACCGACGGTTTTCAGTTTGGCGCTATTCTGCGCGACATTTCGGTCCGTAAACGCGAAGCCGAGCGGATAAAATATCTGGCGGAGCACGACACCCTGACCGGCTTGGCCAATCGCCACACCCTGCGTGTCCGCCTTGGCGAGGCCTTTGCCAAAGCTTCTCGCGCAGGCACCAAGGTCGCTATTCTGGTTATGGACCTCGACAATTTTAAGGAGATTAACGACACGATGAGCCACGCGTGTGGCGATCAGGTTCTATGCGAGGTGGCACAAGTATTGCGTACTTTGATTGGAGATACAGGTCTGATCGCGCGATTGGGCGGCGATGAATTCGCCGTCGTCATCGCCGGTGACGACTTGGCCCACAAGGCGCAGGGCCTGGTGGACCGAATAGCGCGCGCATTCAAGAATACCGAGCTGTTGATTGATGGACAAGCGATCCGCATCAAATGCAGCTTTGGCGTAGCAATATTTCCAGAACATTGTCGGACGGAAGAAGAACTTCTCGCCAATGCCGATCTTGCATTATACCGGGCAAAAGCTGCCGGGCGCGGCACGCATATGTTTTTCAACCGTCAAATAAGGGATGAGATTGAAACACGGCGGTCGCTGCAGGCCGAACTGGAGCGTGCGGTAGAAAGACATGAGTTCGAGTTGTTTTACCAGCCTCAAGTCAGACTGGCGGACGGCAGATTGGTGGGCGTTGAGGCGCTTATCCGATGGCGTCACCCCGACCGAGGACTCGTTTTGCCCGCGGAATTCATGCCGTTGGTCAACGCGTCTTCGATTGCCGAGCGCCTCGGGCTATGGGTGATGGAGGCCGCATGCATGCAGGGCCGCGAGTGGCAGCGGCAGGGACACGCCCTTCGCATCGGTGTCAATCTTTCGCCCTCCCAAATTCACTCCGGAAACCTTGCGGCTTCGGCAGCCTTGGTCCTGAAGAAGACCGGCCTTTCGCCGTCGCTGCTTGAGCTGGAGGTCACGGAAAACATTCTGATCGAGGACGATGAACGGGCACGCGATATTTTTCAGCGAATACGCAATCTCGGAATCGGCATCGCACTCGATGACTTCGGCACCGGCTACGCCAGCCTGACCTATCTGAAGAAATTTCCCCTCGACCGGCTGAAGATCGACAGGTCGTTCGTGCGCGAATTGCGCGCAACGACGGACGATGCCGCAATCGTTCAATCCACGGTGAGTCTGAGCAAGATGCTGGGCTTGTCGGTCATTGCCGAAGGCATCGAAGATCGAACAACTGCCGAGTTGTTGGTGAGCATGGGGTGTGATGAGGGACAGGGATACTATTTCAGTCCTGCGCTCCCGGCGGCTGAATTTGAAAAAATGTTCTTGTCAAAGAATGTTGTTGCGGATTCCGACGCCCGGAGCGTGCAACAAGCTGCTTCCGCAGCCTGATGCAATTTCGATTTTGCCGAGCGATCTGCACCCCTGCGGTGCGGCCGCGGCGTTGTGATTATTTCCGGGGCGTTGCGATATTTTAGGGTGCGATCCCGAAAAGTTGCAGACTTTTCGGATAAGATCACACCCAAAATCAATATGTTTGTAGGGCAGTCCGATACTATCCAAGTTGATCAGACTCTAGTGCCTTCTCATGGCCGATCCCCGAAGTCACGCCTGCCGCACGTGATGCCCGCTGATGGGTCCCGAGCGGACTCTGGAGCGCTGGCCATCCGAGCGATCATGCGCGCACGGCCGCAGCCGCGCGCTTACCGCCGCGCGCACATTGTTTGCGAGCCGCCTTCGAATACACTTCGCGACGCTGTTAATTGGAATGCTCTACGCCGCCCCATCCGAGCGAGCTTGTAGCCCGGATGAGCGTGGCGAAAATCGGAGTTAGCTTCCGTTTCGCAAAATGCACCGCAGATTGCCCGGAGGCACCTGAGCTGGATTTCGCCACGCTCATCCGGGCTGCTTGTTGCGATATTGCTTGACTTAGCTCAAAGCGTTGGGCTGAGCGGCAGCTTATTTATACAATATCCTATCAAGAGATTTCGTTTGATGACCCGCAAGTATCTTTTGCTCTTGCTCAGTTTGCTTTCGCTGGTCGTTGGCGCCGGGATTGCTTCTTGGGTCATGGTTCTTCGGCCCATCACGGTGCCGATTGCCCGCGCCGAGCACGACGTGCCGGTTCAGGTTTTTGGCCTGGGAACGGTCGAGGCACGCGTCACCTCCAAGGTTGGCTTCAAGGTTTCCGGCGCGTTGGTCGATGTGCGTGCCGATGTCGGCGAGCGCGTCGCCAAAGGTGCGGTGCTGGCGCGCCTCGACGACCGCGAGCAGACCGCCCGCGTCGGCAAGGCAAAGGCCGGCGTGCAGCAAGCCGAGGCCAATCTGCAAAGGGCCAAAGCGAACCTCGACAAGGCCAACGCCAACTACACCAACGCCAAGAGTATCAGCGAGCGCCGCCAAAAGCTGGTGCAGTCAAGCATCACTTCGATCGAGTCGGCGGACACTGCGAAAGCGGCAGAGGACGTCGCACATGCGGATGTAAACCTGGCCTCAAGCGATATTCAGGTCGCACTTGCGGCAATCGCCGATGCCAAGGCTCAGGAAGAACAGGAAAAGGCCACGCTCGATTTCAGTACGCTCACGTCACCCTACGATGCGATGGTGATCGCGCGGCAAAAGGAACGCGGCTCGGCGCTGGGCGTGGGCGAGCCGGTTCTCACGCTGATCGATCCGAAGACAGTCTGGGTGCTCGCCTACATTGACGAGAGCAAAGCCGGCGAAATCCGAATCGGCACCAGCGCCCAGATCGTTCTGCGGTCGCTGCCCGGACAGCGTTTTGCAGGACACGTGGCCCGCATCGAGCCTGAAAGCGACCGAGTCAACGAAGAGCGCAGGGTCCAGATTGCGTTCGACAGCCTGCTCGACGATTTCCACCTTGGTGAGCAGGCGGAAGTCTACATCACGACCACCCGGCTACCGCAGGCCTTGCTCGTTCCGGAAGCGGCGATCGAGGGCCTCGGTAAGAATCGAGGAACCGTGTGGACCGTCGAAGACGGTCACCTCCAGCAGCGCGATGTGATGCTCGGACACCGGCTGCTCGATGGACGTTACGAGATCACTGGCGGTCTGCCGGACAACGCCAGTGTGGTCACCCAATTGCACAGCGGCCGGCGCATCGGCCGTGCGGTCAAGGTCACCGAAGAGCCACGCGGATGAATCTGGCGTACCGCGACATCAAGCACAATCTTCTGCGCTTCGTCCTGACCAACTTCGGACTAAGCCTGCTGCTCGGCATCGTGATAATGATCACCGGTGTCTATGGTGGCCTGATCGACGATGCGCTGCGGCAGGCTCGCGCGGCGAACGCAGATCTCTGGGTCGTTGAGGCCGGCACCAATGGGCCATTTGCAGAATCATCGCGTATCGCCGGCGACACAAGAGAATTAGTCAGCAGGGTCTATGGCGTAGAACGCGCCGGCTCGGTCACCTACCAATCGTTGCAGACCGAACTAAAAGGCGCGCCGCTACGCCTCTTCCTCATCGGCTTCGAGCCGGGGCGGCCTGGCGGTCCCCGCAAACTCTTAGTCGGGCGCGACATCCTGCGCAGCCACTACGAGATGGTCGTCGACCGTTCCTCCGGGCTTGCGCTTGGTCAGGAAGTCCCTATGGGGACGCACGATCACAAGTTTACGGTCGTCGGCCTGATGCGGGACGAACTCACGTCTTCCGGTGACCCTGTGGCCTACATCACCTTGCGCGATGCGCAAAAATTGCAGTTTGAGCTCGCACCGCCGGCCGCGCGGCGAGAGGTTGCGCGCGGCGGGGCGTCGGAAACGAACGATCAGATCAATGCCGTTATCGCCAAGGTGTCGCCCTACGTCCCCATTACAGAAGTCGCTGCCGCGCTTTCGCGCTGGAAGCACCTCACGACGCTTACACAAGTGCAGCAGGAAACGCTGTTAAGTCAGTTCGTCATCGAGAAGGCACGCAAGCAGCAGGCTCTCATCATGATACTGCTGGTGATCGTGTCGGCGGTGATCATTGCCTTGATCGTCTACACGCTGACGATGGACAAGGTGCGCTCGATCGCCACGCTCAAGTTCGTCGGCGCGCCGGATCGGACCATTGTCGGCCTCATCGTCCAACAGGCGCTGTCGATGGGGTTGTTTGGTTTTTCCGTCGGGTTGGCGCTGGTGCTTATCTTCCAGCCCTATTTTCCACGGCGGCTGGTGCTGGAACCCGAGAATGTCGCAATCGTGTTCGCCATCACGATTGTGGTTTGTCTTGCGGCCAGCAGCCTCGGGGTCCGGCTCGCGCTCAAGGTGGACCCGGCTGCGGCGCTCGCAACGTCAGGGTGAGACAATGGCGGCGGCGACCAAACAATCCGCAGTCGTGCGTGTCGAAAACCTGTCCAAGCATTTTGGCGCGGGCGCGGCGCGGGTTGATGCCCTGCTCGACATCGGTCTGGAGGTCTATCCCGGACAGGTCGTCGGTCTCATGGGGCCGAGCGGCTCGGGCAAGACCACGCTGCTCAACTGCATCGCCTGCATTCTGGAGCCGAGCAGCGGGCGCGTGACGCTCGACGGCGAGGTGGTCTATGACGATCACTGGCTGAGGGCCGACCTGCGTCGGTTGCGACTCGACAAAGTCGGCTTCATTTTCCAGTATCCCAATCTGCTCCCGTTCCTCGACGCCACCGACAATGTTGCCGTGGTGCTCCATCTTGCGGGGTTTGGCGCTGCCGCCGCGCGCTCCCGCGCCATCGATTTGCTCAACTATCTCGAAGTCGGTCACCGCAAGCATGCCACACCCGCACAGCTCTCCGGCGGTGAGGCGCAGCGGGTGGCAATTGCTCGTGCGCTTGCCAACCGTCCCCGCATTATTCTCGCCGATGAGCCGACCGCGCCGCTTGATTCGCAGCGCGCCAAGATCGTCATGGACCTGCTGCGCAAGATTGCCATCGATCAAAGCGCCGCGATCATTTGCGTCACGCATGACGAGATGATTCTCGATCGGTTTGATCGAATTTTCCGGCTGCGCGACGGCCGACTTGTGAGCGAGACTGCTGCCGGCGATCTCCCTCGTTCTGAGACTGCAGGTGCCTGCGCCGTGGCCTATCCCCTCAATGGGTAATGTCAATTAACCCGTAGGCGTCCGCCTAGGTCTCAAGATCGGTTTCTGGCAAGCCGGCCAACCGCGCGTTTAAGCGCACGGCCGCAGCCGCGCATTGACCGGCCACGGACACATTGTTGGCGAGCCGCCGTCGAAAAGCTTTTCAGGATGCTATTCATCGGGATGCTATTTCTCGTCCGCATCCGACGGCCTCCAGTGCCCCACCCCTTCCCGCCCTCATCTCCGCGCGCTATCGATTGACGCCATGCCCACTCCCCGCACCGAAATCGAAATCGGCCTCACCGCGGCGATCGTCTCGGTGCGCGACGGCGAGCCGCAGATTCTCGTCGCCGGCGGCGGAGAGCCGCGCGCGGGGCTGCCGTTCGGGCCGTTCGATCCGCTCGCCCACCACACGTTCGAGATCGGGCTGCGCGCCTGGGTCAAGGCGCAGACCACGCTCGCGGTCGGCTACGTCGAGCAGCTCTATACGTTCGGCGATCGCGGCCGCCACGCCACCGCCGTCGACCGCGACCCCCATGTCGTCTCGATCGGCTATCTCGCGCTCACGCGCATGCCCGACAACCTCGCCGCGCTGCGCGCCGCCGGCGCGGAGTTCGAGCCGTGGTATCGCTTCTTTCCGTGGGAGGACTGGCGCGGCGGCAGGCCCGCGATCCTCGACCGCGAGATCGCGCCGGCGCTGGCGCAATGGGCGCGCGAAGCCGACGCGCCGGCGCGTCCGCTCAGCCGTCGCGAACGGCTGCGGCTGTGCTTTGCCGCCGGCGGCTTTGCCTGGGACGAGGAGAAGACGCTCGACCGCTACGAACTCCTGTATGAAGCCGGCCTCATCGAAGAGGCGTTGCGCGACGGCCGCGCGGCGGCGCGGGCGCGAAAAAAATTGCCGAAGCTCGGCGAAGCGATGCGCTTCGACCATCGCCGCATCCTCGCCACCGCCATCGCGCGGCTGCGCGCCAAATTGAAATACCGCCCGGTGATTTTTGAATTGATGGATGCGCAGTTCACCTTGACGGCGTTGCAGAACACCGTCGAGGCGATTTCGGGCCGCCACCTGCACAAGCAGAATTTCCGCCGCCTGGTCGAGACCGCGGCGCTGGTCGAGCCGACCGGCGAGACCTCGACCGCGACCGGCGGACGGCCGGCGGCGTTGTTCCGCTTCCGCCGCGAGGTCATCCAGGAACGCCCGGCGCCCGGGTTGCGCCTCGGCGCGCTCTGACGGCGCGCGCTCTCGCCGCGCGCGGTCGGGCGGCGGTGGAGCGGCGCGCCCCGGCGTCGAAGCGCGGTGGAACGGCGGCGGAGCGGCGGCGGAGCGGCGCGCTCCGGCGGTGGAGCGCGGTGGAGCGGCGGCGGAGCGGCGCGCTCCGGCTTCGGTGCGCGGCGGAGCAGCCGGAGCGGGCGGAGCAGGCGCAACCGCGCCGGGCTATCGGCATGGCGGCGCGTGACCGGCGTCGGAGCGCAGCAGAGCAGCGCGGAGCGGCGCGCTCCGACGGCGGAACGCGGTGGAGCGGCGGCAGAGCGGCGGCGGAGCAGCACGCTCCGGCGTCGGTACGCGGCGGAGCAGGTGGAGCAGGTGGAGCCGCGCCGAGCGTCGGTGGAGCGGCGGCGGCTTGGCGTCGCCAGCACCGGCGTCGTATCCGCCGGCGCCACGGTCGTCGGCGTCGAACGCAGCCGGACGTCGCAAGCGGTGCGCGCAACCTGCTAGCATCGGCCCGGATTCGGGAGGCGCATCGGGGGACGCACCATGGACGGCTTGGCCGCGCTGCTGATTCCGCTGGCGATCGCCTATTTCGCCGCCCCCTTCGTCGCCTTGTTCATGGCCCTCGGCAACCGCACCCGCGCACGCGAATTGCATAGCCGGATCAATGACCTGGAACGCAGGCTGAACGCCGCACTGACGGCGGCGCCGTCGCCCGGCGCGGTGCCCGGCCCGCCGCCGCCAATGCGAGAAAGTGCGCCAACACCGGATGTTTCGCCGCCAATTGGGGTGCCCCCGGTTGCGGCGCCGCCCGCGCCCGCGCCGGTTTCCGCCGCAATTCCAGAGCCTTCGCCCACGCCGGCGCGCACGCCCGCGGAAACCGCGGCGCGCGTTGCCGCCGCCATGGTGCCGCCGCGCGCCCCGCCGCCCTGGCGTGGCGAGAGCCTCGAACAGGCGGTCGGCACGCGCTGGGTGGTGTGGGTCGGCGGCGTCGCCTTGGCGCTCGGCGGCGTCTTTCTCGTCAGCTACGCCATCGAACAGGGCCTGATCGGCCCGCGCGTGCGCATCGCGCTCGCCTCGCTCCTCGCCATCGCGTTGATTGCGCTCGGGGAATGGACGCGCCGCAACGAACAGCTTTCCGGCTTCGTCGGCGTGCCGTCAGCCCATGTGCCGAGCATTCTCACCGCCGTCGGAACCACCATTGCCTTCGCAACCGTCTATGCAGCGTTCGCGCTCTACGCGCTGATCGGGCCGATGGCGGCGTTTATCCTGCTCGGGTTCGTCGCGATTGCGACGCTGGCCGCCGCGCTGCTGCACGGCCCGGCGCTGGCCGCGCTTGGCCTGGTCGGCGCCGAAGTTGTGCCGTTGCTTGTCTCCACTGAGGAGCCAACCTATTGGGCGCTCTATATTTATCTGGCCGTGGTGACCGCTGCGGCACTCGCGCTGGCGCGGGTGCGGCTGTGGCGCTGGCTGGCGCTGACGGCGGTCGTGGCCGGCGTGCTGTGGGCCCTGCCCGATATCGACGCCGCCGCAACCAACGTATTGGCGCCGCACGCCTTTCACATCGTCGTCTCGTTCGCGCTGGTCGCCCTGCTGGTGGTTGCCGGCTTCATGCTGGGACCGGATATCGACGATGGCGTCATCGATGCCGTTTCGTCTGGCACGCTGTCGGCATTCGTGCTGGTCGCCGCGCTCTCGGTCGTTTCCGTGCACCATGACGCGCTATCGCTCGCTGCTTTCACGTTCGTTGTGGTCGCGACGGTGGGCGTCGCGTGGTGCGCGGAATCGGCCGCCGCGGCGGTGCCCGCGGCGGCGCTGCTCAGCGCCCTGGTCATGGCCGCATTCGCCGCCGAGCGCGAAATCGTGCAACTGCTGGCGCCCGGCGGCGCGTCCGCCGGTGCCGGCGGGCCGGAGCCGAGCGCGGCCAACGTCACGCTGCATCTCGTATTGGGATCCGGATTGGCCGCGCTGTTCGGCGGGGTGGGCTTTGCTGCGCAGGGCCGCTCAAGCCGCGCAGAAGCGCCGATGTGCTGGGCGGCGGCGAGTGTGTTCGCGCCGCTCGCAATCCTCGCCGCGCTCTACTACCGCATCGCAGGTTTCGAGCGCTCGTTTCCATTTGCCGCGCTCGCCGTCTTACTCGCCGCCCTGTTTACGGTCGCAACCGAAACATTGAACAAGCGGCCGCCACGGCCCGGCAGCGCCGCCGCGCAGGCGATCTACGCGACCGGCGCCGTCGCGGCGCTCGCGCTCGCGCTCACGTTGGCGCTCGAAAAAGGCTGGCTGACGATCGCGCTGACGCTGACGGCCTTCGGTGTTGCCTGGGTCGAGCGTGGGCGCGCCCTGCCCGCTTTACGCTGGCTTGCCGGCCTCATCGTTGTGGTGGTGATCGCGCGCATCGCCTGGGAGCCACGCATCGTCGGCGATGACGTAGGAACGACGCCGATCTTCAACTGGCTCCTCTATGGCTACGGCATCCCGGCGCTGGCGTTCTGGGCCGGCGGCCATTTGCTACGCAAGCGCGCCGACGATGTGCCGGCACGCATGGTCGATGCCGCCGCGATCCTGTTCACGGTGCTGCTGGCGACGCTCGAAATTCGGCACTACGTGCACAATGGCAACATCTATCGCGTGTCCAGCGGGCTGACCGAAATCGCCCTGCAGGTCTGTGTCGGTCTCGCGATGACCATCGGCCTCGAACGCGTGCGTGCGCGCACCGGCAGTATCGTGCACGACATCGGCGCCATGGTCGTCGCAGCCATCACGCTTGCCGGCATCGTGTTCGGACTGACGCTCGCGCAAAATCCGCTGGTCACCGGCGCGCCGGTGGGTCCGGCGTTTATCAACCTCGTGCTGCTGGGATACGGGTTGCCAGCTGGACTGGCGATCGTGCTGGCCTTGATGGCGCGCGAGACGCGCCCGATTCAGTACCGCGTCATCGCGGCGATCGCCGCCGTCGCGCTGTCACTCCTCTATCTCACGCTGGAAACGACGCGGTTGTTCCAGGGGCCGGTGTTGACGGCGAACCGGGTCAGCGAAGCGCAGCAATACACTTACTCCGCGGTCTGGCTGGTCTATGGCGTGGCATTGCTGGTGGCGGGATTGTTGCTGCCGTCGAAACCCGCGCGCATTGCGTCGGGCGCGGTGATCCTGCTGACCGTGCTCAAGGTGTTTCTGATCGACATGGCGGATCTCGCCGGCATCTGGCGGGCGCTGTCGTTCATCGGGCTGGGCGTCGTGCTGATCGGGATCGGTTATCTCTATCAGCGCCTGCTGTTCCCGACGCGCGCGGTAGCCGGCGCAACGCCGCCGGCGCCCGATGCGCCGGCGCCCGTTTCGAGGTAAACGCGGGAACTTTCTATTCGCTGGTCGAGGGGCGCAGTTGCAGGCGGCGCGCGGGTTCGCCCCCGTAGCTCGCCTCAGCCGATCGGACTGCGGGCGGATGCGGCGGCGTGAGAGTGCGCGGACGCTCCACGTTCTTTGACTGAGCGGCGTCGTCGGATTGCGAAGCAAAATGCAGGCGCGGGTGCTGGCGCCTGAAATCGCAATACGCAAAGCCTACGCCGGAAATCGAGCCGCGGAAGCTGTGGGTATCGTTTCGCTGCACGTCGAAACAGGGCTGAATTGGCACGCCACGCACCGCCGCGCAGACCGCCATTTCACTGACCTTGATCGTGCCCGGCGGCAGCGCAACGTGGCGCACAGGCCCCGACCCGCGGATCCGGATCGTGCCGATCACCGAGCCATCGGCATTGATGCGGCCGGCGCCGGTCGTGCCCTCGAAGCAGGTGTAGGCAAACAGCTTGCCGGCCACGAACTGCTTGGCCTCAAGCGGCTGAAGGACATCGCCGGCGTAGGCCGGCAACGCCAGCGAAAATCCCGCTACGGCAAAGACATGACGCAACTGCATACGCAACCCCATTCTTTACCTCACGTTACCTTAAATCCTTAAGCGAACCCTTACCATAAGGCGTCGCGCAAGACATCGCGGGATGGATTCAACCTCGCAGCCGGCGGTCAGTCAATCTTGACGACAAGGCGCCCGCGGACCTCGCCCGCGAGCAAACGCGGAGCCGCCCCAATAACATCGGCAAGGCCGATTTCGCCCGTGATTTCATCAAGTTTGCCGGGGTCGAGGTCGCTCGCCAGCCGCGCCCACGCGATACGGCGCAGCGGCAGCGGGCACATCACCGAATCGACGCCCAACAGCGACACCCCCCGCAGGATGAACGG
>JBGPOB010000045.1:0-16214 GCA_041487815.1 Xanthobacteraceae bacterium
CTTCTCGCCTTGCAGCTCGTTGACGACCGCTTGCACGCGAGAACCTCGCATGCCGACGCAGGCGCCGACCGGGTCCACCGAGGAATCGCGCGAGATCACAGCGATCTTGGCGCGCGAACCGGGGTCGCGGGCGACCGCCTTCACTTCGACGATGCCGTCATAGATTTCCGGCACTTCCTGCGCGAACAGCTTGGCCATGAACTGCGGATGCGTGCGCGAGAGAAAAATTTGCGGACCGCGCACCTCGCGCCGCACGTCGTAGATATAGGCGCGCACGCGATCGCCGTTGCGCAGCGTTTCGCGCGGCAGCATTTCATCGCGGCGGATAATGGCTTCGCCGCGGCCGAGATCCACGACCACGTTGCCGTATTCCACGCGTTTGACGATGCCGTTGACGATGTCGCCGATACGGTCCTTGAATTCCTGATACTGACGGTCGCGCTCGGCTTCGCGCACCTTTTGCACGATCACCTGCTTGGCGGATTGCGCCGCGATGCGGCCGTATTCGAGTGGCGGCAGCGTATCGGCAATCGTATCGCCGACCTGCGCGGCCGGATTGTGTTTGCGCGCGTCTTCCAGCGTGATCTGGGTGGAAGGGTTTTCGACGCTTTCCACCACCAGCATGTGGCGCGACAGCCGAAGCTCGCCGCTCTTGGGATTGAGTTCGGCCTTG
The DNA here is from genome assembly GCA_041487815.1 of Xanthobacteraceae bacterium. Taxonomy (GTDB): domain Bacteria; phylum Pseudomonadota; class Alphaproteobacteria; order Rhizobiales; family Xanthobacteraceae; genus CANJBX01. The sequence continues at coordinate 674 of JBGPOB010000045.1, forward strand.
ACCTCGGTCTCGCTGCCGTAGCGCGATTTCGCCGCTTTGGCGATCGCATCCTCCATGGCGGCGATGACGATCGAACGATCGATTGCCTTTTCACGGGCGACCGCGTCGGCGATCTGCAAAAGTTCCAGCTTATTAGCGCTGACGGCCATCGTCAGTCTCCTTCCTGCAAAGCCGCGATGCCGGATTCACCGGCTTTGCGGCGCGATTGATGATTGTAGACGCGCTTCGGGCGCGGAATGGCAGGGTTGCGGGCGTCGTCCCGCTCGGCACGCTCGGCAGCCTTGCCGCGCCGCAGCGCTTGCGCGATCAACGCGTCGGTCAGCACAAGCCGTGCCTCCGCCACTTCGTCCATCCGCAGCAATGTTGCCTCGCCGGCATCTTCCGCGCGAACTTTGACCGCATCGCCATCGACCCCGACGATCGTGCCGCGGAAACGGCGGCGGCCCGCGACCGCGATCGCCATTTCGATCTTGACGACGTGTCCGATGCCGCGTTCGAAATCGCTCCGCCGCACCAGCGGCCGGTCGAGACCGGGCGACGACATTTCGAACCGATAGGCGCTTGGCACCGGGTCGGCGACGTCGAGGACCGGCGAGAGCGCGCGCGAGGCCGCCTCGCAATCTTCGATCGACATCGTACCGTCGGACCGCTCGGCCATGATCTGCACGGTGCAGCCCTCGGCAGCGGAAACGCGCACGCGCACCAGGCGGTAGCCAAGTCCCTCGAGTACCGGCTCGGCAATGGCGCCGATGCGCGCGGCCAGTCCGGTTTCGGCGACCAGACGCGGTTCTTGCATGGGCGTTACCCATTGCGTTGTCGTGTTTGTGTCCGTCATCGACTGCAATGCTCGGCGACTGTATTGCCCGGCCAGTGTTTTGCGGGTTCCGTGATTTCGCTTCCACGTTCAACTGCAGCGCAACCGTTTGGGGTGCCGCGCTGACGCACCAACGCGGCGCCTCCAGGTAACAAAAAAGAGCGGGTCCCGGGGGGCCCACTCTCAACAACCGATCGGCTATCCGACCGTTATGAGATGTTCAATTGCTTGAACGCCATCGAATATAGTCGGGCTGCCGGTGAATGCAAGGGTGATTTGGCTTCGGCGCCAATGAAATCTCGCCAAATGACAGGTTAACCGCGACGCCGAAATTCTAGATAACAGGGCGTCCGGCCCTCCCGCTTCGCCTTCACCTCATAGCGCGTTTCGACCCAGCCATTCCACGGCAATCGCCAATCGTCGGCACGCTCGGCGGCCCATGAAAAGTCCGGCGAGCGCAGCAGGCGTTCCAGCGTCCAGGCCACGTAGTCGGGGAGGTCGCTGGCAAAGCGGAACACGCCGCCGGGTCGCAGGATGCGTGCCAGCGCGGCGACAGTATGGTCCTGCACAAAACGCCGCTTCCAGTGCCGCTTCTTGGGCCAGGGATCGGGGTAGAGGAGGTCGATGCCGGCGAGCGAAGCCGCCGGCAGCCATTCGATGAGTTCGGCTGCGTCGCCGAAATGCAGGCGGATGTTTGCGAGCGCGCGGGATTCGATCGCGACCAGCGCCTTGGCCATGCCGTTGATGAAGGGCTCGCAGCCGATGAAACCGGTCGCGGGATTGGCAATTGCGTGCGCGATCATATGCTCGCCGCCGCCGAAGCCGATCTCGAGATGAACGGCGTTGACGGGAACCGGGAACAGGGAGGCGAGGCTGCGGGGCGCTGGTGCGTGGCAATCGATCGCTAGCCGCGGCAGCAGCGTCTTGATCAGTTCGGCCTGGTGCCGCTTGAGCGCATGCCCCTTACGCCGGCCATAGAATGCGCCGGCGCGCCGCTCGGGCGGAGCAGGCGTGATCATGGGAGTTGCACGTCGCTGGAAACAAACATGGCGGCCAAGCTGCTGGCCGCCATGTTGGACCGGTCGTCCGGCGCAGTCGAGCGTCAGCTCAACGCAGCCTTGATCTCTTTGGCGAGATCGGTCTTTTCCCACGAGAAGCCGCCGTCCTTATCGGGCGCGCGCCCGAAGTGTCCGTAAGCGGCGGTACGGCGATAGATGGGACGACTGAGCTTCAGCGTGCGGCGGATGTTGGTCGGCGTGAGCCTGAACAGTTCCGGCAATACCTTTTCGAGCTTCTTCTCGTCGACCTTGCCGGTGCCGTGGGTGTCGACCAGTACCGACATTGGGTCGGCGACGCCGATGGCATAGGCAACCTGAATGGTGCAGCGCTCGGCGATGCCGGCGGCAACCACGTTCTTGGCGAGATAGCGCGCGGCATAGGCGGCCGAGCGGTCAACTTTGGTCGGATCCTTGCCCGAGAACGCGCCCCCGCCGTGCGGCGCGTAGCCGCCGTAGGTGTCGACGATGATCTTGCGGCCGGTCAATCCGCAGTCGCCATCCGGACCGCCGACAACGAAATTGCCGGTCGGGTTGACGAGGAAGTCGCCTGGCCGCTTCGGCATCCAGCCGTCCGGCAGTGCGGATTCCACCGCGGCGCCGATCAGGTCCTTCACCATCGCCGGCGTGTACTTCTTGCCGTTGCGGGTTTCGGCATTGTGCTGGGTCGAGACCACGACCTTGGTGCAGCCGATCGGCTGGCCGTTGACATACTGCACGGTCACCTGGCTCTTGGCGTCGGGCTGCAGGTCGAACAACTGCTTCGAGCGGCGCTTCTCCGAAAGAACCTTCAGGATCTTGTGCGCGAAAAAGATCGGCGCCGGCATGAACGTATTCTTTTCGTAGACCTCGCTCTCGGTGCAGGCGAAGCCGAACATCATGCCTTGATCGCCAGCGCCTTCCTGTTCCTCGCCACGCTTCTTCTTGGCGTCGACGCCCATCGCGATGTCGGGCGACTGGCCATGCAGCAGGACCTCGATGTCGGCGCCGTGATACGAAAACCCGTCCTGGTCGTAGCCGATGTCCTTGACAACCTCGCGCGCAATCTTGGCGATCAGTTCGCGGTTGATGACGGCGTGGCTGCCGTACTTGGTGAACAGCGGCGCCTGGCCGCGGCCCTCGCCGGCGATGACGATCTTGTTGGTCGTGGTCAGCGTCTCGCAGCCGAGACGCGTGTTCACGAGGCTGTCGTCGGAAATTCCCAGCTTCGCATCATTGTCGAGAAATGCGTCGAGCACGGCGTCCGAAATCTGGTCGCAAACCTTATCGGGATGACCTTCGGATACCGATTCGCTCGTGAATAGATAATTTTTGTGCGCCACCTTGAGCTACTCCTGGAGAGGACACAGCATCGTTGCCGCGTCAGTTGAATTCTGCCCGCGTTTCAAGCAGCGTCCGTACGCGCGGTCAAGATGTGGGCGACAGGTGGGCAGGAGATTCGGACGCGCTACGCGCGCGTTTTTGTCTCTTAATCCTTGGCTGCGATCTGCTCGACGAGATCGACGATGCGGCGGCGCAGCTTGGCGTCCTTAATGCGCACGAACGCCTTGGTCAGGGCCAGCCCGTCGGAGGTGGCGAGGAAGTCGGAGACGTATGCCGGCGACGGCGCCTCACCGAATCCGGTGGTGCGATCGCCCGGTTGGGCTGGCGCGCCTTCAAAGAAAAATGACACCGGCACCTGTAAAATTTGCGATATCTGCTGAAGGCGGCTGGCGCCGATGCGGTTGGCGCCTTTTTCGTATTTTTGAACTTGCTGGAACGTCAGGTCGAGCGCGTCGCCAAGTTTTTCCTGGCTCATCGACAACATCATTCGCCGCATTCGTACGCGGCTGCCGACGTGGCGATCGACCGGGTTGGGAACTTTTTTCACCATTTAACTATCCTAGCTCTTCGGCGCGCGCTGTCTGCACTGTGCCGTTCAAGCACACCAACCAATTTGCATCGCAACGCAGCACAACTCAAGGTTTCCGGAGAATTTGCGTGGAGTTTGAATAAATTAGGTGAATCCTGCACCGTCGTTAAAGTTACCACGCTCGCGGCAGCATGATCATAATTTATTGGCCATTATACGCGCGACCCAGCCCACGATAATCCTTCTGCGATCAATATGTCGCAGTTCGTGCCCGTCTTCGACTGCGGTTAATGATGGCGAGGACAAAAATCGCGGCCAATGCCATGAATATGTGACGATCACCGATCCGTGCATAGAGCGGGGCTTCTAGCGATGCGGGTAACGCTGAATCCACCACGCCCTCGGTTTGAAGCGGGAGCGATTTCACCACGCGCCCCAGTGGATCGATGACCGCTGAAATGCCGGTATTCGCGGCGCGCGCCACCGGCAGTCCTTCCTCGATCGCGCGAACGCGGGCCTGTTGCAGGTGCTGATAGGGGCCGGGGCTGATGCCGAACCAGCCGTCGTTTGTGACGTTGAGAATCCACTCGGGTCGGTCGGCGCCGCCTGGCACGCTCTCACCAGGGAAAATAATCTCGTAGCAGATCAGGGGCAGGAAACGCGGCGCGCGCGGGAGCGCGATCGGCCGGTGGCGGTCGCCGGGAATAAAGCCGCCCTGGATTTTGGTTAGCTGCATCAGCCCGTGACGCTCCAGGAATTCCTGAAACGGCAGGTATTCCCCGAACGGCACGAGGTGCACCTTGTCGTAGGCCGACAGGATCGTGCCGTCATGGTCGATGACGTAGACGGAATTGTACGCGCGCCGGATGCGGCCGTCGGGCCCAGGATCCCCGGCACGGGCGGCGCCGGTGATTAGCACTGTTCCCGCGGGCAGCAGCTCGGCGATCTCGGCAAGCGCGTCGGGCTCGCGCGTGAGAAAAAACGGAAACGCCGATTCCGGCCAGATCAGGTGGGTGAAGTCGGCGACGCCTGCCGTCTGCGGGCCGGTGGCGCGGTCGGACAGCGCGCGATAGCGCGCGAGCACGCTCGCCTTGGCCGCATAGGTGAACTTCTCGTCCTGCGGCACATTGGGCTGCATGATCCGCAGCCGCACGCCATCGACGTACGCCGTCGGCGAACTTGCAAGGCGGATCGCGCCAAAGACCGCAAGCGCCGCCAGTACCAAACCGGCGCAGGCCGGCGCCAGCGCCGGCCAACGCGTGTCGGTAGGGTCGTCTGCAAGCGTCGCGGGACTTGCAAATGCGGCCACCGCGATCAGCGTCAGGCCCCATATGCCGATCAGCGACGCAGCCTGCGCGAGCGGCAACGCCGCCGACAGCGCATAACCGAATGCATTCCACGGAAAGCCTGTCAGCAAGTGACCGCGCAGCCATTCCGCAAGCGTGAGCGCGGCGGCGAGCGTCAAAATACGCAAGGCGCCGCGGGACCAAAGCAAGCGCGCGAGCGCGACCCCGAAGCCGGTGTAGATCGCGAGCCCCGCCGGCAGCGCCAGCACGGCGATCGGCAGCAGCCATCCAAAGGTCTCGGCATCGACCAGAAATGCGTAGCCAATCCAGTAAAGCCCGGCGAGAAAATATCCGAAGCCGAACCACCAGCCGAGCGCGGCGGCGGCGAGAGATCCGCGCCAGCGTCCGGCGCCCGCGCCATCGATCAGCCAGGTCAGTACCGAAAACGAAACGAACATGACCGGCCACAACGAAAACGGTTCGAGCGCGAGCGAACCCAGAGCGCCGGCGACGAATGCAATCGCGATCCGGCGCAGGCCCCATGACAGCATGACCCAGTGCGCGATCCGCGACAGCATCATTGCGGCCCGTCTTTCTGGGGCGCCGTCCCGCGGTTTTGGGTGCCCGAAAGTTCGGGTGCGGCTGCCGCTTCCGGTGCGCCGGGCGTCGCTGTCGCAGCCCTATCCGGCGCACGCAATTCGCGCGGCTTCTTGCGGCGGTAGATGCGAATTCGCTTAATGCGTCGCGGGTCGCCGTCCAGCACCTCGAATTCAAAGGCGCCCGGTCCGGGCACCAGTTCGCCGCGGACCGGAACGCGGCCGACGCGGGCGACGACAAAACCGCCGAGCGTATCGACCTCGTCGCCTGCGTCGCCGACGTCAAACTCGGCGCCGACGGCGGCGGTGACCTCTTCCAGACTTGCGCGCGCGTCGGCGAGGTAGGACCCGTCCAGCTGGCGTGCGATTGTGTGGATGCTGCTTTCGTCGTGTTCGTCTTCGATATCGCCGACAATCTGCTCGACGATATCCTCGATCGAAACCAGCCCGTCGGTGCCTCCGTATTCGTCGATCACCAGCGCCAGGTGCAGGCGCGTCGCCTGCATTTTCGCAAGCAGGTCGATCGCGGGCATGGATGGAGGAACATAAAGCAGCGCGCGCATGATGCCGAGCGACGACAGCGGCAGCGAGAGATCCACGGCGTTGAAATCAAGTCCGGCAACCGGCGTCTTGCGCCGACGCCGGGTTGTTTTTGGCGGTGCGTTGGCGCGCCGGGCCATGAATGCAATCAGGTCGCGGATGTGCACGATGCCGACCGGATCATCGAGCGTATCGTCGTAAACCACCAGACGAGAATGTGCGGCGCTTTCGAACACCCTCACCAGTTCGCCCAGCGCGATGCCCTGCTGCACGGCGACGATGTCGGCGCGCGGCACCATGACGTCGTCGACCCGCCGTTCGCGCAGGTCAAGGATGTTGCGCAGCATCCGGCTTTCATCGGGAGAAAAGCCGGTATCCAAGAAGCTGCCGGTATCGAGCACGGTTTCGAGATCGGCTCGGATTGTCCCGGATTTCCAGCCGAACACGGTGCGGATCAGCCGGCCAAACCAGCTTTCGGTATCGCGCGCGACCTCGCTCGGGCGAGGCACCAGTACCGGCAGGTATCGCGTCGGCTCGTTGCCGCTGTTGGCCGCATCGGATTCTGGCATGGTGATCTGGGCGTCAGGCCTCAATCGCGCACGGAATAGGGGTCCGGAATATCCAGGCGCGCCAGAATTTCGCGCTCCAAACGTTCCATTGCTTCGGCGTCGGCGTCCGATTCGTGATCGTAGCCCATCAGATGCAAAAAGCCATGCACCGTCAGGTGCGCGAGGTGGTGCGCGATCGGCTTTGATTCCTGCAGCGCCTCGCGGGCGGTCGATTCATAAGCAATCACAATGTCGCCGAGCATGCGCGGCGTGCCGGCGCCCGTTGCCGTCGCGGGAAACGACAGCACGTTCGTCGGTTCGTCGCGGCCGCGCCATCGCGCGTTGAGTGCGCGGATGGCCGTGTCGTCGGTCAGAACTACGGACACCTCCGATGCGCCACTGTGTTCGACCGCCGCCGCAGCGATGGCGCGCCGGACGACAGCCTCGCCGGCGAGCGGTTTCCATTTCGGAGATTCGATGCTGACGTCGACGGCCGGGCCAGGGTCCTCGCTGTGGTCCGGGCCGGTGCCCTGGCCATTCATTCCTTCGCCCCGCGCTTGCGCGCCTCCATCCGCTCATAGGCGTCGACGATTCGCGCGACGAGCTCGTGTCGGATCACGTCCTCGGACGTAAAGACGGCGTTGCCGACGCCCTTGACGCCATCGAGCAGGCGGACCGCTTCGGCAAGACCCGAGGTCTGCCCGCCGGGCAGGTCGACCTGGCTGGGATCGCCGGTGACGATCATGCGGCTGTTTTCGCCAAGCCGGGTCAGAAACATCTTCATCTGCATCGACGTCGTATTTTGCGCTTCGTCGAGGATGACAACCGCGTTCGACAGCGTTCGTCCGCGCATGAAGGCGAGTGGGGCGATCTCGATCTCGCCGGTTTGCAGGGCGCGCTCAACGATGCGCGCGTCCATCAGGTCGAACAGCGCATCGTAGATTGGCCGCAGATAGGGATCGACTTTCTCGCGCATGTCGCCGGGCAGGAATCCCAGCCTTTCGCCCGCCTCGACCGCCGGCCGCGACAGCACGATGCGATCGACCTCCTTGCGCTCGAACAGCAGGATCGCGTAGGCGACCGCAAGCCAGGTCTTGCCGGTGCCGGCCGGCCCGGTGCCGAAAACCAGGGCATGGCGCTTGAGCGCGCGGATGTAGGCGTCCTGCGCGGCGGTGCGCGCCCGCACCGGCCGCTTGCGCAGATTGATCTCCTCGAAGTTCGAACGCACGCCGGTCGGATCGTAGTCGAACAGCGAGCCTTGCGAGATCGCCAGCCGGATCGCGCCTTCCACGTCGCCCGGCGCGATTTCGCCGCCGCGCTTAAGCTGCTCGTAGAGCCCCTCAAGGACGCGCCGCGCCTGTTCGCAGGCCTCGCGCTGCCCCGCGATAGTAAGGTGGTTGCCGCGCTGGTCGGCGGCGACCGCGAGGCGGCGTTCGATCAATGCGATATTCTGGCCATACTGCCCGAACAGCGCGGACGCGAGGCGATTGTCGTCAAAGGCAAGCACGATCTCGGTCGTGCCGTCGCCGAGCGGCGCAATCGGAAGATGATTCTCTGGTTCGCGTCCGTGCAAGTGTTAGACTCGCTGTGGTTCCGGCGCTGGTGTCGCGCCCGATTTTGTCGATGATGTGACGAGCGCACCGAACAGACTGTTCGTGCCCAAATCTGTGACTTCAACATCGGCAATGTCGCCGATCAGCGCATTCGACCCCATCACCTGCACCGGTTGCAGATAGGGTGAACGTCCGGCGATCTGCCCCGGCAGGCGACCCGGCTTCTCGAATAGCACGGTAAACCTGCGGCCGCGAAAGTTCGCGTTGAACTTCTGTCGATGCCGTTCGATGGTCTTCTGCAGGCGGGCCAGGCGGTCAGACTTGTCCGTCTCGGAAACCTGGTTGTTCTGCTCGGCGGCCGGCGTTCCAGGACGCGCGGAATACTTGAACGAGAATGCCGCCGAGAACGCGACTTCATCCACAAGCCGCAACGTCGCGCGAAAATCCGCTTCCTCCTCTCCTGGAAACCCGACGATGAAATCCGACGTGAACGCGATGTCGGACTTTGCCGCGCGCAGCCGCTCGACGATGCGCAAATAGTCCGCGCAGGTATGCCTGCGGTTCATGGCGGCGAGCACGCGGTCGGATCCCGACTGCACCGGCAAGTGCAGCTGCGGCATTAGGCAATCAAGATCGCGATGCGCGGCGATCAGATCATCGTTCATGTCGCGAGGGTGGCTCGTGGTGTAGCGCAGGCGGGCAATGCCCGGAATTTCGGCGATGCGCGCCAACAGTCGTCCCAGCGTCCAGTCGCGCCCATCCGGACCTTTGCCGTGAAAAGCATTGACGTTTTGGCCGATCAGCGTGATTTCGCGCACGCCGGCATCGGCGAGCCGTTCGACCTCGGCGACGATTTTTAAAATGGGGCGCGATGTTTCTGCGCCTCGCGTATAGGGCACGACGCAGAAGGTGCAGAACTTGTCGCAGCCTTCCTGCACCGTCACGAAAGCGGTGACACCGCGCGCGCGGGTGACCTCGGGCGAGGGCGGCGCCAGATGATCGAACCTGTCTTCGACGGGAAATTCCGTCTCGACCAGCGGGCCGTGTTGCGCGCGCGCGATCAGCTCCGGGAGCTTGTGATAAATCTGCGAGCCGACGACGAGATCGACCACGGGCGCGCGGCGGATGATTTCGGCGCCTTCGGCTTGCGCGACGCAACCGGCGACGACGATCGTCATGGGTCTGCCGGTTGCCGCCGCGGCGGCCTTAAGCCCGCGCATGCGTCCAAGTTCGGAGTAGACCTTTTCGGCGGCCGTCTCGCGGATGTGGCAGGTGTTGAGGATGACAACATCGGCATCCTCCGCGGCCGTCGTTTCGGCATATCCCTCACGCAACAGCGTGTCCGCCATACGATGCGAATCGTAGACGTTCATCTGGCAACCGTAGGACTTGATATAAACTTTGCGCGTTCCGCTCATGCGGTCCGGATGTTCTCTGCTACGCGGGCCCTGCATCGTACCTGGGCCGGGCGGCCCATCGTCGCCAAGTATCTACAATCGTGGTTATATCTACAATCGTGGGTCCATTGGCCCAACTCAAGGACAGTTGGGGATCCGACCGGTCCTCATAGCCGATTTTGCCCGAAAAGGAAATGACGGCGCGCCGGTCAAACCGATCTCGTGCGCTCATCGGTGCGACGCAAGGGGCGTGCGCCCGCGCAGTGCCTGCGCGGTCATCCCTCGCACGCTGGTCTCCAGCGCGCGGGCGACGGCCTTGCGGTCGGAATTCTCATCGAATGCGATCGGTTCTCCCCAGGTGACGGTGACGTCAATGCCGCCGCGCCGGACTGCGGCAAAAAAATGAGGCGCCAATAAAAAGGCACCGTACCACGCGATCAGCGGGCGATGCTGCCGGCCAAGCGGCAGCCCGAGCAGATCCGTATAGGCAATCGACAGCGGCTGCAGCCACACGCGTTGCACATGCTCGGCTTCCGCCAGCGCGTCGCGCGCCGCGCCGATGAGCGCGGTTCGAAACGCGAGCACGCGATTGCCGTCGCTCGATGTGCCCTCGCCGAATAGCACGACGGGGTCGCCGGCGGCCAGCCGGCGCCCGATTTCGGCGTTGACGTCCGTGGTCTTGTGACGCCGGTTGCGGTCGACGAAGACCGAGCGCTGCAGTTTTGCCAACAGGCCGAACAGCGGCCAGCGTGCGACCTCGGATTTTGCCACGAATACGACCGGCGCAACCGCGGAGATGACGGATATGTCGAGCCAGGACACGTGATTGCAGACGATCATGAGCGGCTGCTCGTGGTTCCGCCGTCCGCAAACGCGAATGCGCGCGCCAATCAGCCGCACAATTAAGCGATGATAAAAAATGGGAATGCGCCGTTGCATTGGCAGGCTGAATTGGACGGCGAGCCATTGCAACGGAATGAGCGCGATTGTCAGGAGCACGATCGCCGGCACGACGACCACGAGCCGCATCAGCGCTTGCCCTTTTCGTCGAGCGGCACCGCGTAAAGGTCGAGGCGGTGATCCACCAGCTTGTAGCCGAGCTGGCGCGCGATCTCGGCCTGCAGACGCTCGATTTCTTCGGATTGGAACTCGATAACCTCGCCGGTGCGCAAATCTATGAGGTGATCGTGATGGCTTTCGCGCATCTGTTCGTAGCGCGCTCGGCCCTGACGAAAATCGTGGCGCTCGATAATACCCGCCTCTTCGAACAGATTGACTGTGCGGTACACCGTCGAGATCGAAATGCGCGGATCGACCTCGACGCAGCGTCGGTGCAATTCCTCGACGTCGGGATGATCGTCGGCGCCCGCCAGCACACGTGCGATGATGCGGCGTTGCTCGGTCATGCGCATGCCGCGGGCGGTGCATTGGGCTTCGATATGGTTTTGCTTGGCGTCCGGCACAGGGGGGGTCCGCAATCAGGGCTTTCGCTAATTCAACTCATACTACTATAGGACGGCATGCGCGCGACGGCCACGGCGTTCTCAACCGAGGTCGCGCTGCAACACCAATGCATTTGAATTTGCGGCGGTATGACGATAATACGCTTGGCGGCGGCCAACCTCTCGAAAGCCCGCGCGGCGATAGAGCCGGCGGGCGGGTTCGTTGCTTGTATCGACCTCGAGAAACACCGCGCGGCAGCCAATACCGGCAAGCCGCCGCAAGTGCAGATCAAGGAGACGCGCGGCCAATCCCCGGCCGCGATAAGACGCCGCGACCGCGACCGACAGGATTTCGGATTCTCCGGCAGCGGAGCGTGAAATGATCAAACCGCAGAGCCTTTCGCCGCTGGTGGCGCGATGCGCCGTGACCGCGCGGTCGACCAGCAGTTGTTCGAACTCCTGAACCGACCAGCCGCGTTGAAACGATGCGCCGTGCAGGCGCGACATCGCGGCGGCGTCGCGAATGTTCGCTTCGGACAATGCCGGCGCGTGACCCACCAATCCGCGCAGCCACGCGATCATCGGCGGGCAAGCCGTGCTGCGTCCTGCGGCCGCGCTCCCGGGCCGCGCAGATAGAGCGGCTTTGGCGCGGCGCCTGCGTCCGCCGAAACTCCCAACCGTGCGACCCATTCGATGTCGGGTGCCGGCTTGTCGTCCGCCACGATCGAACGATCCGCCGGCCAGATCTCGGCGACGCGCCGCGCCGCCGACCCGGTCACTCGCAGCGGGCCGCTCGGAATATCATTGAACGCCTCCTGCAATGGCGCCAGCCGCGGTCGGCTGAGCGCCATGTTGTCCGCGCCAAACGCCTGCATGTAGCCCTGGTCGTTGCGGGCGTCGATGGCGACGAGAATAGGCATACGGTCGTTGCGCGCGAGCCAGGGCGCTGCAAACGCATCGAGCGTCGTTACGCCAACGGCCGGCCGCTGGGCAGCGAGCGCGATGCCGCGCGCCGCCGACACGCCAACGCGCAGTCCGGTGAAGCTGCCCGGCCCGACTGTCACCGCGATGCGATCAAGCGCATCGAAGCTGATGCGCGCCGCGGCCATCACGCGCTCGATGAGCGGGATCAACGCTTCCGCGTGACCGCGCGCCATCGACTGGGTTTCGCTTGCGAGAACACCCCTGTCGACGTCAAAAACCGCGGCCGCGCATGCGGTGAGCGAGGTGTCGATGGCAAGAAGACGCATATGCGGCCGATACGGCGGCCCCGCCTGGAGCCGGTGCTAGTGTGGCGGATTTGAAGTTCCTACGATTGCTGCAGCGAATTCGGTTAGGAACTTCAAATCCATAGGCCACACTAGAATAATAAAGTTGTCAGTGTCCCATTGATTCCGAAGTTCGCAGTGTTGCGTGCCGCGATGACGTGCGAACTTCGGAATCAGGACACTGAAAGCCCCGTCACATCGGGCGGACTTCGACCACGTCCGGCACGAAATGCCGCAGCAGGTTTTGGATGCCGTGCTTGAGCGTTGCCGTCGAGGACGGGCAGCCCGAGCACGAACCCTGCATGTTGAGAAACACGACGCCGTCCTTGAAGCCGCGAAACGTGATGTCGCCGCCGTCATTGGCGACCGCGGGTCGCACGCGCGTTTCGATCAGTTCCTTGATCGTCGCAACGGTCTCGGCGTCCTTGCTGTCGTAGAATTCTTCCGCATCGAGAGCCGCCGGCATGTCGGCGCTCAGGAGCGGCGCGCCGGTCATGAAGTGTTCCATGATGGCGCCCAGGATCGACGGCTTGAGCTGCTGCCATTCGCCGGCGCTCTTGGTGATTGTGATGAAGTCGGTGCCGAAAAATACGCCACTCACGCCGGCTATCGCGAACAGCCGTTCGGCGAGCGGCGAGCGCGCGGCATCGGCGGTACTGCGCATTTCGAGCGTGCCGGTTGGCAGAACCGTCCGGCCGGGCAGGAACTTCAACGTCGCGGGATTCGGGGTCGATTCCGTCTGGATAAACATTCCTGGCTCCACTGCCGGCGCGGGTTCAAGGCCCGGGCGGCGCATGCCTAATACATGGGCGCATACGGCGCCCGGGTCAACCGGCCGGCGGTGCCGGGCAGGCGCCGGTGCCACACATGGTTACGCCATTGCGTCGATCTCTTCGTCGCTCAGATGTCCCGGCACAATCGCCACTGGAATCGGAAACGTACCCGCGCTCTTGCCCAATTCAGAGACCAGCGGCCCAGGGCCCTCTTTGCCGGTTCCGGCGGCCAGGATGAGGATGGCGATGTCCTCGTCTTCGTCGATCAGCCTGAGAATTTCTTCCGCCGTTTCGCCTTCGCGGATCATCTGCTCGGGCGTGATGTCGGCAATGTTGCGCGCGCGCGCGGCGGCCTGCGCCAAGACCGTGCGCGCTTCCTCGTGCGCCTCCTGGCGCATGATGTCCGCGACGCCGAGCCATTGCTGATTGCGGTCCTTGGTTGCGATCACGCGGCACATCAAGAAGTTTGCGCCAATCCGCGCGCAGCGACGGGCGGCGAAGTGGATCGCGCGGTCGCACTCCGACGAATCGTCGACGACGACGAGAAACTTCGGCTTGTGACCGGCCTCGTAGCTGCGTCGCTTGGTGGTCATGGCTGGCCGCGGTCCGTGTCAGCGCAACCGTACTTGTTCGGGTGCCGGACGATAGGCCAAAGGCGTCGCATGCGCATGACCGGATGCTGCCATGACGCCTTAGTCGAGGACAAGGCGCGCGCGCCGCGAATTTAACGGCGGAAATCTGCGATTATTTTCGCACGAACCCGACGATATCCTTGACCGAATTCATGGTTTTGGCGGCAATGACGCGGGCGCGGTCGGCGCCGTCGGCCAGCACAGAATCGATAAAGGCTGGATCCTCTACCAACCGCTTCATTTCCGCGCCGACCGGGCCGAGATTGGCAACGGCAAGATCGACCAGCGCGTTCTTGAACGTGGAGAATTGGGCGCCGCCGAAGTCACGCAGAACCTGCGCGCGCGACGTATTCGCCAGCGCGGCGAATATTCCGACAAGATTGTCGGCTTCCGGACGCGTCTCGAGGCCCTTTTCTTCGCTTGGCAGCGGGTCGGGGTCGGTCTTGGCTTTGCGAATTTTTTGCGCGATCGCGTCGGCGTCGTCGGTCAAGTTGATGCGCGAATAATCGGAAGCGTCCGATTTCGACATTTTCTTGGAACCATCGCGCAGCGACATGACGCGCGTCGCGGGGCCCTGGATCAGCGGCTCGGGCAGCGGAAAAAACGTATCGCCCATGCCCTGCGCGCGAATCGCTGCCGCGAAGTCGTTGTTGAACTTCTGCGCGATGTCGCGCGACAGTTCGAGATGCTGTTTCTGATCCTCGCCGATGGGTACGTGGGTCGCGCGATAAACCAGAATGTCCGCCGCCATCAGATTGGGATAGGCGTAAAGCCCGACGGACGCATTCTCGCGATCCTTGCCAGCTTTCTCCTTGAACTGGGTCATGCGGTTGAGCCAGCCTAGCCGCGCCACGCAATTGAAGACCCATGCGAGCTCGGCGTGCTCCGCGACCTGGCTTTGGTTGAACACGATATGCCGGCGTGGATCGATGCCGCAGGCGAGGAATGCCGCTGTGACCTCGCGCGTCGCCTTCGGCAGTTCGGCAGGATCCTGCCAAACCGTGATCGCGTGCAGATCGACCACGCAATAGATGCAGTCGTAGCGCTCTTGCAGTGCCACGAACTTGACGATGGCGCCGAGATAATTGCCGAGATGCAGATTGCCGGTCGGCTGGACGCCGGAAAAAACCAGTTCCTTGAAGGCCATGAGGTGCGCCTCGCTGTGCGTGGCGTGAATGGCACGGCGACCGGCCGTGGTGCAAGGGGCGCGCCGCGCAAGGCGCGCGCGCAGCGGGCTCTTAAATGCGCTCTTTCGCGGCTGCGATCAGCGTGCGGATACTGGCAATCCCCAGGGCCTGCAAGCTCGCGAGATAGACTGCGACCCCGGTGCCGACTAGCGCCGCTAAAGCCGCGATTCGGGCAAAGGATGACGCAAGATCCAAATTCATCGCGATCAAGTAATTGCCGCCCGCGATCGCGACGCCCATGATGCCCGACGCCAGTACGATCCCAAACAGTTTCGGCCAGCGGCTTGCATCCAGCGCAAGCCAGCGGCGACGCAGCAGAATGACGGTGAGAATGCAGGCGCCGACCCAGCCCGAAATGGCGATGGCCGCGGCAACGCCAACGTGACCGTAACCGGGGAACAGCAGCAGTGCGCCCAAGACGGCAACCGTCAGCCCGGCGAGCGCGGCATACATGGGGGTGCGCGTGTCGTCGTGCGCGAAGGAAATCGCTCCCAGCACCTTTTCCAGCACATGGCCGGGGAGACCGGCGCAAATCGCGGCCAGCGCGGCGGCAACCGCGGTTGTATCGCGTGGGCCGAAAGCACCGCGCTCGAACAAC
>JBGPOB010000046.1:0-16125 GCA_041487815.1 Xanthobacteraceae bacterium
ATACATTTCGGCTTCTTCGCATGCCATGCACATGGCAAAGTTCCTAGAGCTTCGTCATGGCCGGGCTTGTCCCGGCCATCCACGCCTTATGCTTCTGGATCACCGGGTCTCGCGGAGTTTACCGTCAGGCCGCACTTTGCGCGCCCGTCAGCTCGCCCGGGGATGATTGAATGAAAATGTGCATTTGCACATATTCATTCAATCACTTTCGGCACCAGAAAGAAATGATCCTCACTCGCCGGCGCGTTCCTGACGATGGCGTCGGCGTTCCCGCCGTCGGTCACCACATCCTCGCGCTGCTTCATCTTCATCGGGGTCACGGAGGTCATCGGCTCGACGCCCTCAACGTTGACCTCGGCCAACTGCTCGACGAACGCCAGAATGGCGTTGAGCTCGCCCTGCAGATGCGCGATCTCATCCTCAGCGACCGCGATGCGGGCGAGTTTTGCAATGCGGCGGACGGTTTCGGCGTCGACGGACAATGTGCGTTCCTTCGCGCGGGGTATCCCTTTGCGCCGCCTATAGCAGAGCCGCACGGGGCGGGCAAAGCGGTGCCATGCCGCCCGCAGTCCACGAACCAGCATTACCCGTGAGCACCACGCACCGCGGCTCTGACGTGCCCCGAGCGGCCGGCCGCGCGTTGGCTAAATTGATCTCACTCATGGTACGCCACCCCCATGCCCGCGCTGCCCCTCACCCTCCTCGCCCCCCTCCTGCCCGCGCGCGGTTCCCTGATCGGTCTCGACCTCGGCACCAAAACGATCGGCGTCGCCGCCAGCGATCCCGACCGGCGGCTGGCGACCGGCGTGACCACGATTTCACGCACGAATTTCACAGCCGATGCCAAAAAAATTCTGGCGCTGGCCACCGAGCGCCGCGCCGCCGGCTTTGTGCTCGGCCTGCCCATCAACATGGACGGCAGCGAGGGTCCGCGCGCGCAATCGACCCGCGCCTTCGCGCGCAATCTTGAAAAGCTCACCGAGCTGCCGATCGCGCTGTGGGACGAACGGCTGTCGACCGCGGCGGTCGAGCGCGAGCTGATCGCGGCCGACGTCAGCCGCGCCAGGCGCAAGGCCGTGATCGACGAGCATGCCGCCGTGTTCATCCTGCAAGGCGCGCTCGACCGGCTGCAACGGCTGCAGGACGCCTGAGCGATGGATGGCGTCGTCGCGGCCCTGGTTCCGGTCTTCATGCTGATCGTCACCGGCGTCGTGGCGCGGCGCACGCTTGTCACCGACGATCAGCACTGGATCGGGCTCGAGCGCCTCATCTACTACGTGCTGTTTCCGGCGCTGCTCATCACCACGCTGGCGCGCGCCGACCTCACGCGCGTTCCCGTCGCCGAAGTGGGCGGCGCGCTCATCGCCGCCGTGCTCGTGA
The DNA here is from genome assembly GCA_041487815.1 of Xanthobacteraceae bacterium. Taxonomy (GTDB): domain Bacteria; phylum Pseudomonadota; class Alphaproteobacteria; order Rhizobiales; family Xanthobacteraceae; genus CANJBX01. The sequence goes on from JBGPOB010000046.1 coordinate 1,381, forward strand.
TGGCGCTCCTTTGCCTTGCGCTACGGCCCCTGCTCGCGCGCGGGCTTGGCGTCGACGGGCGGGCTTTCACCTCGATCTTTCAAGGTTCGACCCGCTGGCAAACCTTCATTGCGCTCGCGGTCGCCGGCAACCTCTACGGCGAATACGGGCTCGCGCTCGCTTCCGTCGCCGCCGTCGCCATGATCCCGGTTCTCAACATCATCAACGTCTGGGTGCTGGCGCAGTTCGCCTCGCCATTGCCGCCACACTGGCGCGACGTGCTCATCGCGATCGCGAAGAATCCATTCATCTGGTCGTGTGTCGTCGGCATCGCGCTCAATGTCGCGCAGGCGCCGGTTCCCGCGATCGTGTACGCCTATGGCGACGCGCTCGGACGCGCGGCGCTGGCGCTCGGATTACTGCTGGTCGGCGCCGGACTGCAGGTGCGGAAATTGATGCGGCCATCGCCCGCGACGTTCGTCGCGGTGGCGCTCAAGCTCGTGGTGTTGCCCGCAATCGCCGTGCTGTTCGCGCGCGCGCTCGGCGCCAGCGGCGTTCCGCTCGCCGTAGTGGCGTGCTGCGCCGGCGTACCGGCGGCGTCAAACGCCTACGTGCTGGCGCGGCAGATGGGCGGGGATACCGCGTTGCTGGCGGAGATCCTGATCATTCAGACCATCCTCGCGGCCGTTACGATGCCGCTCGCGATCGAATGGGCGGCGCGCTGAGCGGCGAACGCAGGTAAGCGGCGCGCCAATGCCGCGCGGTCGACATGCAGAAATGCAAGGCGCGGACGGTACGATCCGCCCCGGCGGCGCAAGGGCGCGAATTCACGTTACCAGCTATAGCCCGCGCCATTGGTGTCGACGCGGCCGTTGTAATACTGGGTCCGCGGGTGCGGATAATCATAGTAGTAGGGATCGTAGGCGACGGGCGGCGGGCCGTAATAGTAGCGCGGCGCAGGCGCGTAATACGCCGGCGGCGCATAATAATATCCCGGACCGTAGTAGCGCGGCTGCGACGCCAGTGCGCCGAGCGCGATGCCGGCGATGGCTCCGGCGGCGATCGCCGGGCCGGCGCGCCAGCGCACCTCGGTGACCTGATCGGAAACCGCCGACCTGACCGCCGCCGTATTGGACAGAACCGGCGCCGCCATGACCGGCGCCAGCGTCGAAACGACCAATGCGCCGGCAACGCCGGCACCCAAAGCCTGTTTGAAAATGCTCATGTCAATGCTCCTTTCAGCGCGACAACGCCTGTCGAAACCGTATGGTTCCAGCTTCGCAATGGCATGTTGAACTCCGGCTGAACGGAACGTGGCGAATCGGTGTTCCGATTTAGTCCGCCGGCAGGCAGCGCCGGAGCAAGGTCGCGCAATCGGCGGCCGACAGCTCGACGGCGCCGTAGCTGCGGCCATTTGGCGCATCGAGGCGAGCGCGCGCAAAAATCTCCGCAATCGCGGGCGCGCTTGCGCGCAGCGCATCGACCGCCGCGAGCATGGCCAAGCGCTCGACCGCGAGCCGCGCCTGCGCTTCGGCTTGCGCGCCCGTGAGAGTCTGATCGACCAGCGTCGCGGCTTCGGCGCAGCCGGGAAGATCGCTCGTTTCGTGCGCGAGATCGGCCAGCACGGCGCGCGCCACCTCGCCCTCGCGCGCGAGCGCGCGCAACAGGTCGAGGCAGACGACGTTGCCGGAGCCTTCCCAGATGGCGTTGACCGGCGCCTCGCGGTAGATGCGCGCCAAAACACTGTCTTCGACGTAGCCGTTGCCACCGAGGCACTCCATCGCCTCGTAGGCGAAGGCCGGCGCGCTCTTGCAGATCCAGTACTTGATCACCGGCGTCAGCATGCGCGCGCGCGCCGCCTCCTGCGCAGTGGCGGCGGCGCGATCGAAGGATCGGCACAGCCGCATCATCGCCGCGACCGCAGCCTCGGATTCCAGCGCAAGATCGGCAAGCACGGTCGCCATCAACGGCTGATCGGACAGGTGGCGCTGAAACACCGTGCGGTGACGCGCGTGGTGAACGGCTTGCGCCAGCGCCATGCGCATCATGCCGGCCGACGAAATCGCGCAGTCAAGCCGCGTCAGCTGCACCATGTCGATGATGGTGCGCACGCCCCGACCCTCTTCGCCGACGCGCCAGGCGAACGTGCCCTGAAATTCGACTTCCGAAGAAGCGTTGGAGATATTCCCGAGCTTATCCTTGAGGCGCTGGAAGTTCAGGGCGTTGAGCGCGCCGTCCGGCGTAAATCGCGGCATGAAAAAGCACGTCAGACCGCCCGGCGCCTGCGCCAGCACCAGGAATGCGTCGCACATCGGCGCCGACATGAACCACTTGTGGCCTGTGATCGCATAACCTTCGCCGGCGGGCTCGGCGCGCGTGGTGTTGGCGCGCACGTCGGTGCCGCCTTGTTTCTCCGTCATCCCCATGCCGAGCGTAATGCCGGATTTTTCCGTCCATGGCTTGAAGGCCTCGTCGTATCGGCGCGATGAAATCTTCGGCATCACCCGACCCAGCAACGCCGGTTCGGCGCCAACCGCGGCGACCGCCGCGCGCGTCATGGTCACCGGGCACATGTGGCCGTTCTCGACCTGCGCGATCATGTAGTAGCGCGCCGCGCGCGCGACTTCGGCGGGCGCTGGCGCGCGCGTGCCCGCATCGGTCCAGGTCATCGCCGTCATGCCGGAACCGATACTGTCGGCCATGAAGCGATGGTAGGCCGGATGAAACTCGACGATGTCGCGCCGATGGCCCTTGGCGTCGAAGGTCTTGAGTTTGGGCCGGTTCTCGTTGGCAAGCCGGGCCTGCTCGACCATTTCGGCCGTGCCCCAATGCCGGCCAAATTTCGACAGCGCTTTCGCCTCATCAGCCGCGCCGTTAGCGACGACAGCCTCCTGCAACGGCCGATCGCTGGCGAACAAGTCGACATCGACATAGGGCGGCGATTGGTTGAAGACCTCGTGCGTGTCGTGCGGTGCCGGCGTGGTCATCGATTCCCCCAACTGGCGAACTCTACCACGGCATCGGCACGGCGCTATTCCGCGCTTGCCTTTCAGTACGGGAAATCAGCTCCGATGCATCCAATTCCAGACGATGCTGAAGCAATATCCGAATAGGTACCCGACGACCGCGGTTACCACGACCAGCAGTGCAGCGGTGAAGAGGTTGAACGCGTCGATCACGTAGATCGGCTTGATGAAATGCATCCACAAAATGAAGTTGATGAGCGCCTGCGCCCATCCCGCGGCAACCACCAGCGACCACAATAAATGCCAGCCGCCGATCAGCGTTGCCAGCGCCAAGCCGGCCTTGTTTGGATTGAGCGATACCGATGTCATGGCTGGCTCTCCTTGTTGGCCGCGGGTCGCGGCAGCAGGTTCATACATCGCCCCAACTGAAAGACTGTACCAAGCGCGTTGGCCGCTGCTTGATTTGGGTCAATGGACGCGCCGCACGCGCAAGCCGGCGTTAATCAGGATTTGCGGAGGACCGAAATTGGGCTTGCCCGGCCACGCAAGTGCGCTTATTGCTTCCGCTTTAATGAACATCGCCCAGACGCCTGCGTTCGTCCTCCACCGGCGCCACCTGTTGGGGATCGAGGGCCTGTCGCGCGACGAGATCGTCGGGCTTCTTGACCGCGCCGAGGAATTCGTCGATCTCAACCGCCAGATCGACAAAAAGCAGTCGACGCTGCGCGGGCGCACCCAGATCAACCTGTTCTTCGAGGTTTCGACCCGGACCCAGTCCTCATTCGAGATCGCCGGCAAGCGGCTGGGCGCCGATGTCATGAACATGTCGGTCGGCTCGTCCTCGATGCGCAAGGGCGAAACGCTGATCGACACCGCGATCACGCTCAACGCCATGCATCCCGACATTCTGGTGGTGCGCCACCATGCCTCGGGCGCGGTCGAACTCTTGGCGCATAAGGTCGATTGCTCCGTCATCAATGCCGGCGACGGCAGCCATGAGCACCCGACCCAGGCGCTGCTCGACGCCCTCACCATCCGCCGCAACAAGGGTCAGATCGAACGCCTGACCGTGACGATCTGCGGCGACATCGCGCACTCGCGGGTGGCGCGCTCCAACATCATGCTGCTGAACACGCTCGGCGCGCGCGTGCGCGTGGTCGCGCCGTCGACGCTGCTGCCGCCAGGGATCGAGCGCATGGGCGTCGAGGTCTTTCGTGACATGCGCGAGGGCTTACGCGACGCGGACATCGTGATGACGCTGCGGCTGCAGCGCGAACGCATGAGCGGCTCGTTCGTGCCGTCGTCGCAGGAATATTTTCACTATTTCGGCCTCGACGAGAAGAAACTCGCCTATGCCAAGCCTGACGCGCTCGTGATGCATCCCGGCCCGATGAACCGCGGCGTCGAGATCGACTCGCTGGTTGCCGACGGCGCGCAATCCTTGATCCGCGAGCAGGTCGAGATGGGTGTTGCCGTGCGCATGGCCGCGCTCGAGGCGCTGTCGCAAAACCTGCCGAACGCGTGAACGGTACCGATGCTCTCTGACCGCCGCCCGATCCTCCTGACCAACGCGCGGATTCTCGATCCCTCGCGCGATCTCGATTTCCCGGGCGACCTGTTGATCGCCGACGGTGTCGTCCGTGACGCCAGGCGCGGCATCGGCGCGGCCGGCGTGCCGGAGGGAACCGAGGTGATCGATTGCCGCGGCCGGGTGGTCGCTCCCGGGCTGATTGACATGCGCGCCTTCGTCGGCGAACCCGGTGCCGAACACCGCGAAACCTTGGCGTCGGCGAGCCAGGCCGCCGCCGCCGGCGGCGTGACGACCATCGTCATGCGTCCGGACACGACGCCCCCGATCGACAATCCCGCGATGGTGGATTTCGTGCTGCGGCGCGCGCGCGACACCGCGATCGTGCACGTGCATCCGATGGCGGCGCTGACCAAGGACCTCAAGGGCGCGGAGATGACCGAGATCGGCCTCCTTAAAGCCGCCGGGGCGGTGGCATTCACCGACGGCAATCGCAGCGTCACCAACGCACAGGTGATGCGCCGCGCGCTGAGCTATGCCAAGGATTTTGACGCCCTGATCGTGCACCACACCGAGGACCCCGATCTGGTCGGAGAAGGCGTGATGAACGAAGGCGAGTTCGCCGCGCGATTGGGCCTTACCGGCGTGCCGCGGGCGGCGGAAACCGTCATGCTCGAACGCGACGTGCGGCTGGCGGCGCTTGCCGGGGCGCGTTACCACGCCGCATCGCTCACCTGCGCGGAATCTCTCGACGTGTTGCGTCGCGCCAAGGACGCCGGCGCGCCGGTGACCGCGGCGTGCTCGATCAATCACATCACGCTGAACGAAGTCGACGTCGGCTCCTATCGCACGTTCTACAAGACCGCCCCGCCGCTGCGCGCGGAGTCCGACCGGGTTGCGCTGGTCACGGCGCTCGCCGACGGACTGATCGACATCGTGATGTCGGACCACGACCCGCAGGATGTCGAGACCAAGCGGCTGCCGTTCGCCGAGGCCGCGCCGGGGGCGATTGGCATCGAGACCATGCTCGCCGCCGGGCTGCGGCTCGTCCACAATGGCGAGATCACCCTGCCAAATCTACTCCGCGCCATGTCGACGCGGCCGGCCGAGCTTCTCGAACTTCCCGGCGGAACCTTGCGGCCCGGCGGCGTTGCCGACGTCATCGTCATCGATCTCGACGTGCCCTGGGTACTCGACCCCAACGAGCTCAAGTCGAAATGCAAGAATACGCCCTTCGACGAAGCGCGCCTGCAGGGGCGCGTGATCCGCACGATCGTCGCCGGCCGGACGGCTTACGAGTACGTCTGACTTAGGGCGCGTACTCATAAATCGAACTTGCTGAGTGCACCTTGCTCAATGTCCGCCTTTCACCCAATAGCGACCAGAGAGCGGACGTGCAGGGAGGTCCGCTCGGGGCCAATACCGGAAGTCGCGAGCGTTATTCAATCACCGCGTTGGCGCGGGCGAGCAGCATCGGCGGAACGTCGAGGCCAGCCGCCAAATCCGCCCGAAGCGTCGCTTCGAAGGCTTCCATTCATCTGGCATCCGGACTCCTATAGGTACCAAGAATCCTGTCCCAGAAGAAATGGATCACCGCGAAATTGCTGTTCGCATGCCGGTGGTGCACGAAGTGCAGTTCCCGTTTGCGTCTGAACCACGCAAACCGTTGCAGCCGCGACCCCTCAATATGATATTCTTTGTCGAAAAAGACGTGCGCGTAAAACGACGCCGCACATGCGATCATCAGAACTACGAAGAAATCCACCGGCAAGACGAAATATGTAAATGCTCCTACGAGACACACGGGAATGAAGAAGAAGGGCGTATTGTTGCCTTCGTCACCGAGGTACGTCCGTGAGACCAGATGATCTTTGGAATAGTAGGCGTGATGGAAGTTGATGTGGTTGCGGAAGAACTTGCCGCCTACTGGACGGTGGCCGAGTTCGTAATGCATCAGTGTCTGCCCCAATGACATGACCAAATGCGTAGCGACGGCGGTCACGAGCAATAGCGGAAGCTCCGGAAGGAGCCGCAATATCGTCTGGAGCATGAGCGCTTCCTCCGACTTCAGGGGCCAGTTTAGCGCGTATAGCCCGTGGCTGACAGTTCGATGATTGAGTGGTTAGTGGTCAATGTCTGACGGAAAAGCTTGCCCCGCATAGAAGCCAATCGCGGCATTCGTGTTCAGTGAGAACCCACCGTCCGATTCTCACCACTAGACCCATCGTGCAGAACATCAAATCGAAGCGACCTGCGAACACCGTGCCTGCGAACAGCGTGCCTGCGCATCTCGCCGCCCACGGCGTCGCGATTTCTACACTGCCTTTGGCTTCGCCGATGTCCGACGGATCTCGCGCATGTCGCCATGGTGAACTGTTGCGACCTGCCCGTTATCCCATGCGATTGTGACTGCGTCCCAAGTCGTTCCGGTCACGGTGCCGCTGTCCGCAGCATTGCCTTGCCAGCAGACGCGAGTGCCTTTTGTGAGGCTCCTGGATTCGACGGCGTCCATGTTGTTTCGCGTCATCCTGTTGTGATTTACGCGCCGGCAGCCGACGAGCATAACGACTGCCTCACACGCGGTTCTGTGGCCCGGGCAGTTGTGACGGATCGAGCCCGAGTTCTTCACACGCCCGCTGCACTACGTGCTGGTCAAGATTCTGACGCGATCCTCCAAGCGGGACTTCTGTCTTGCGGCCTTCACGATGCACCGTCACCATCATTTGACCTTCGCCGCGCTGCCGATGTTCATGATGATCAAAACGGCACCCGCGGTCGGCTAGCCATTTACGAAATGTAGCGCTTTCCATCGATGCTCTCCGTTCTTGCCGATGCTTTGTTGATCAATTCCCACCAAGTGGCGGATTGGAAATGTCAGTCTAGCCTACCCGGCCGGAACGTCCGGAGTTTCTGCGAGACGCGTATTGGGATTGGTGAGATGGATCATCGACGCTCTTTGCGAAAAGCCAGACTTGACCTGTGCCGATTGCGATCATCAACAATCATCCACTTAACTGAACCATAATTAATTCCAAAGTGAATGGACGTTAAGCAATTGAAACAATACATCTTTTTCTGATTTTGCCTCTTGCGTTCCATGCTTGCGAGCGCTACCTCACAACCATCGGCGAACAACATAAATACTCCCGATATGCCGAGCATCGGGTCAATTGGAGGAGGCCAATATGGCCAAGCGTTTAAAGCGAAAAGGGCGGAAGACTCACCGTTAACTGCTCTGCACTAAATGTGCATGAAGGGGCCGGCAGACGTCGGCCCTTTTCATTTCATACAGGTTATATCCGCGACGGATTTTGACTATTCAATCGCAGAAGTTACGCCGATCGCGCTATCATCATTGTGCACGCTATAAGTTGGCACTGATGTCGGATGTCTGAGCTTATACCTAATTCGCGGACACCGCGCTTATACTCGCAGCCAAATGCGCATGTCTGCGAGCTTGATGAAGGCATGGTAATCGGCTGCGAGTGACCTGTGGGATGCATGTCCGCTCGGGTCATAAGCAGTCAACCTGAGCGTGAGCATATCTTTTCCGCTTTGCCCCCAATAGGCGACATTGGCCGGCACCGCCGGCACCTACAAGACGGTGCATCTATTGCCGGGGTGAATACTCAACCTGCTGTTTTCAATTATTGTTTATTGTTGCGCGTGATCTTTTCAAGCGAACCGGCGTCCACTTCGCCGGATCGCGCGCCCAGGATTTGATATAAACGCGGGATGGACCCCGCGTTCGCCCTCCCCGCCGCCGCCAGTTTCATCGGCGGCTATCTCCTCGGTTCGATCCCGTTCGGATTGATCCTGACCCGCCTCGCGGGCGCGGGCGACATTCGTTCGATCGGGTCCGGCAATATCGGCGCCACCAATGTGCTGCGCACCGGCCGCAAGGGCCTGGCGGCGGCGACGCTGATCGGCGATGCGCTCAAGGGAACGCTGGCTGTCGTCGCCGCGAGGCAACTTGCCGGCGTCGATGCGGGCGCGATCGCGGCGCTAGGCGCATTTCTCGGCCACCTGTTTCCAGTGTGGCTCAAATTCAAGGGCGGCAAGGGCGTTGCGACCTATATCGGTGTGCTGATCGGGCTCGGCTGGCCCGCGGCCGTGATCTACTGTGCCGTTTGGCTGATCGTCGCCGCGCTCACGCGCTACTCTTCGTTGGCCGGCCTGGTCGCCAACGCCGCTCCACCGATCTATTTCTGGAGCACGGGCGAAGTCGCCTTATCGATCCTATCGCTGATATTCATGGCGATGCTTCTGTTCACGCACCGCGCCAACATCGCGCGGCTGATCGCCGGCAGCGAACCGAAAATCGGGTCCGGCGTGGATCGACACGGCGCAGCCGCGGGTTCGGACGCCGCATGAACCGGGCCAACGCCAAACTCACTGACGCACAGCGGCTCGACTGGCTGCGGCTCCTGCGCAGCGAGAACGTCGGGCCGCGCACGTTTCGCTCCTTGATCAACCATTTCGGCGGCGCGGGGGCCGCGCTGGACGCGCTGCCGGAACTGGCGCGCCGTGGCGGCGCCAGTCGCGCGATAAAAGTTTGCCCGCTTGAAGCCGCAGAACGCGAATTCGATGCTGCGCGGCGGCTCGATGTTGATTTTATTGCGCTCGGCGAAACCGACTACCCGTTGCGATTACAGGCCATCGATGACGCGCCGCCGCTGATCGCAATGCGCGGGCAGCGGACGGTCTTGCTGTCGCCCATGGTAGCGATCGTTGGTTCACGCAATGCATCGGCCGCCGGCGCGAAAATTGCCGAGCGCATCGCACGCGATCTCGGCGCCGCGGGCTTCGTGATCGCATCGGGCCTCGCGCGCGGCATCGACGCCGCCGCCCACCGCGCCAGCATTGCGACCGGAACGATCGCCGTGCTTGCGGGCGGACACGATCGCACCTATCCGCCCGAGCACGCCACGCTGCTCGACGCCATCATTGAAACCGGCGCCGCAATTTCGGAAATGCCGATGGGTTGGGAACCGCGCGCACGGGATTTTCCGCGCCGGAACCGGCTGATTTCCGGCCTCTCGCTTGGCGTCGTGATCGTGGAGGCGGCGAAACGCTCCGGATCGCTGATCACCGCCCGGATGGCGCTCGAACAGGGCCGCGAGGTCTTCGCAGTTCCCGGCTCGCCGCTCGATCCGCGCGCCGAGGGCAGCAATGGCCTGCTGAAGCAGGGTGCTACGCTGACAACGGATGCCGCGGATGTAATTTCGGTGCTGGAACCGATCCTCGGCCGTGAGATCGAACTTCCGGTCGCTGAGCCGGACGGCCCACCGCCGCAAAAACTCGCCGACGATCCCGATGCGCGCGCGCGCATCCTGGCTCTGCTCGGTCCGACGGCGGTGGCGATCGACGATATCGTGCGGCTGTCGGGGACCTCGGCAGCGGCGGTGCGCGTGACACTGCTGGAGCTTGACCTCGCGGGGCGGCTTGAACGGCAGCCCGGCGGACTGGTGGCGCTGCTATGACGGACTACTGCCAGGCAGGGTATCGGTGCCAGCGCTGCTATTGGCTTCCAGGCGGGCCATATCAAGAAGGTAGCCCAAGGTCTCAAATCCATTGCCGCGAGCGATCGAGGCTAAATCCGTGCAGAGTTCGGAAATATAGGCTGCCGCGGCGGCGCGATCGTGGCGATCGTCGCGCTGAGGCAGTTTCGGTGTTTTCCGCACCTGCACGTGGGTCCCCACCATTGGCCAGACGCGGCGTCTGTGCGTCACGGCGCGCGCAACACTATCTCGATAGCTGCGGATATTCAAGCTCGCTATCTTAGGTTGCAAGGGGACCCGAACCGATAAGCCTTTGCTGCGCAACGATTTAGTCACAAAGAGCGGCTACTTGTCGGATGCGGGTTTGACACAGCCGATCGACTTACCCATTTTCCGGCCATCGCCGATGCTCGATTCAAAATCTCGAGCGAATGGCCAAGCATCTGAAAAAAAAGGGTTTTCATGAACGTCGTCGTTGTCGAGTCACCCGCCAAGGCAAAAACCATCAACAAATATCTCGGCCGTGGCTACGAGGTGCTGGCTTCGTTCGGCCACGTCCGCGACCTCCCCGCGAAAAATGGCTCGGTCGACCCCGACAACGATTTCCGGATGATCTGGGAGGTCGACGCCAAGGCCCAGAAACGGCTGAATGACATCGCCAGGGCCGTCAAGGGCGCCGACAAACTCATTCTCGCCACCGACCCGGACCGCGAGGGCGAAGCGATTTCCTGGCACGTACTGGAAGTGCTGAAGGAAAGGAAAGTCCTCAAAGACCTCGACGTCGAACGGGTGGTGTTCAACGCCATCACCAAGCAGGCGGTGACGGAAGCGATGAAGCATCCGCGCGCCATTGACCGTGCGTTGGTCGATGCCTACCTCGCGCGCCGCGCACTCGACTATCTCGTCGGCTTCACATTGTCGCCGGTGCTATGGCGCAAGCTGCCGGGTGCGCGTTCCGCCGGACGCGTGCAATCGGTGGCGCTGCGGCTGGTCTGCGATCGCGAACTCGAAATCGAAAAATTCGTCGCGCGCGAGTTCTGGTCGCTGGCGGCGACGCTGGCAACGCCGCGCGGGGAGACGTTTGAAGCGCGACTGGTCGGCGCCGACGGCAAGAAAATCCAGCGCCTCGACGTCGGCACCGGCGCCGAGGCCGCGGTATTCAAGCAGGCGCTCGAGAGCGCGGCCTTCACCGTCGCCAACGTTGAATCGAAGCCGGGCAAGCGCCATCCGTTTCCGCCCTTCACCACTTCGACGTTGCAACAGGAAGCCAGCCGCAAATTCGGCTTTGCTCCCGCCCACACCATGCGCGTTGCGCAGCGACTTTACGAAGGCGTGGACATCGGCGGGGAGACGGTCGGCCTCATCACCTACATGCGCACCGACGGCGTCGAGATCGCCGCCGAGGCGTTGCCCTCGATTCGCAGCGTGATCGGCTCGGAATTCGGCCCAAAATACGTGCCGCAAGCGCCGCGTAGCTATCAGAACAAATCCAAGAACGCCCAGGAAGCCCACGAAGCGATCCGCCCCACCGACGTCGCGCACCGCCCGCGTGACATCGTGCGCTCACTCGATGCGGATCAAGCCAAGCTTTACGAGCTGATCTGGGTGCGCACCCTCGCGAGCCAAATGGAATCGGCGGAAGTTGAGCGCACGACGGCCGACATTTCCGCCCGCGCCGGCGCGCGCATGCTGGAATTGCGCGCGACCGGCACGGTGGTGAAGTTCGACGGCTTCCTGAAGGTCTATCAGGAGGACCGGGACGAGCCGGACGAGGACGACGAGACACGCCGCCTGCCGGCCATGAGCCAAGGCGAAGCGCTGCAGAGGCGCGCCATCGCCGCCGACCAGCATTTCACCGAACCGCCGCCGCGCTTTTCGGAAGCCTCGCTGGTCAAGCGCATGGAAGAGCTCGGCATCGGCCGGCCGTCGACCTATGCGTCGATCCTGCAGGTGCTCAGGGACCGCGGTTACGTCCGACTCGACAAACGCCGCCTCTACCCCGAGGACAAGGGCCGCGTGGTCGTTGCCTTCCTGGAAAGTTTTTTCTCGAAGTACGTCGAGTACGATTTCACCGCGGACCTTGAGGATCAGCTCGACCGCGTTTCCAACAACGAGCTTCCCTGGCGCGAACTGCTGCGTGAATTCTGGCTCGGATTCACCGGCGCGGTCGAGGAAATCAAGGACGTGCGCATCGGCGCGGTTCTCGATGCGCTCGATCAAATGCTGGCGCCGCACATCTATCCGCCGCGCGCCGACGGCTCAGATCCGCGCCTGTGCCCGGTATGCGGCAGCGGGCGGCTATCGCTGCGGCTGGGAAAATTCGGTGCCTTCATCGGCTGTTCGAACTATCCCGAGTGCAAGAACACGCGCCCCTTGTCTGCGGCTAACGGCAATGGCTCTGAAGGCGGCACTAAGGTCTTGGGACAAGATGCGCAGACCGGGCTCGATGTGACGTTGCGAGCGGGCCGGTTCGGGCCTTACGTTCAGCTCGGCGAAGGCAAGGACGGCGAAAAGCCGAAACGCGCCGGCCTGCCGAAGGGAACCGAACTCTCCGCCGTTGACCTCGCGCTGGCGCTCAAACTTCTGTCGCTGCCGCGCGAAGTCGGTAAGCATCCCGAGTCCGGCGAGGCGATCCGCGCCGGTGTCGGACGCTTCGGTCCTTATGTGCAGCACGACAAGACCTACGCCAACCTCGACGACGGCGACGACGTTCACACCATCGGGCTGAACCGCGCGGTGACGCTGATCGCCGAAAAAGTCGCGAAAGGACCGGGGCGGCGCCGTTTCGGCGGCGATCCCGGCAAGCCGCTCGGCGACCACCCGCAGAAGGGCGGGCCGATCGTGGTGAAGAACGGTCGCTACGGCCCCTATGTCAGCCATAACGGCGTCAACGCCACGCTGGCGAAGGACCAGACGCCGGAATCCATTACGCTCAGCGAGGCCGTCGCCTTGCTTGACGCCCGCGCCACCAGATCGGGCGATGCGCCCCGTCCGCATCGCGCCGCCGGCCGCAAGTCGGCTGCAAAGTCCGCCGCCAAGTCCGCAACCAAGTCCGCAGCCAAATCCCCTGCCCCCGCGCCGGCATCCGCCAGTGCCAAGCCTGCGACGAACGCGCGCGCCAAAACCGCGGCCAAACCGACGGCAAAGCTGGCCGCGAAGCCAAAGGCAAAGTCTGCCCGCGGCGCAAAGTCCGCGCGCTGATCGCTGGGGTGCGATCCGGAAAAATTGCAAGACTTTCCCGCCTTCGCGAAGCCCGCTTCGGCGGGCGAAGCAAGGTCGGACCTGCCTGCGCGAAGCCGGAGCTTCGCTTCGGCGAAGGCAGGCAAGATCACACCCAAAACAACCAGGTTATAAGGGCAGGCCGATTCAATCTGGATTGGCGAGGCGCTGGTAGAATCCCGCGCTGCTGACTATGTAGATGGGGCGCAAGCCCCGGATTTTCGATTGCCTTCTTCATCCCGCAAACCATCCCCGATGCCGACCAAGGAGGCGGTCGTCGCCTTCATTGGTGAGCAGACCGGCAAGGTTGGCACCCGCGAGATCGCGCGCGCCTTCGGATTGAAGAACGCCGCCCGGGCGGAACTCAAAGCCATGCTGCGCCAGCTTGCCGACGACGGCCTGATCGAGCGGCGGCAAAAGACCCTTCACCGCCCCGGCACCCTGCCCCCGGTCGTGCTGGCGGATATCGTTTCGCGTGACCGCGACGGCGAACTGATCGCATCGCCGACCGAGTGGGACGCCGAAGCGCATGGGCTCGCGCCTAAAATTCGCATCCACATACCGCGCAAGGCGCGCCCGGGCGAAATCGCCGGCGTCGGCGACCACGTTCTGGTGCGGGCCGAGGCCTTGGATGAGGCCGACGACGGCATCGCCTATGGCGGCCGCATCATCAAGATTCTCGACCGCGCACGGCATCGCGCGATCGGAGTCTTCCGCGCATTGGCGGGCGGCGGCGGGCGGCTGGTGCCGGTCGACAAGAAGAACCTCGGCCGCGAACTCAACATTCCGGCCGGTGCGACGCTCGATGCGAAGGATGGCGACCTGGTCGCGACGGAAGTATCGCGCAGCGGGCGCTATGGCCTGCCGAGCGCCCGCGTCAAGGAACGGCTGGGGTCGATCAAGTCCGAGCGCGCGGTCAGCCTGATCGCGATCAGCGTTCACGCTCTGCCCTCGGTCTTTGGCCGTGAGGCAACGGCGGAAGCCGAGGCGGCGCAGCCAGCGACGCTCGCCGGCCGCGAGGACTGGCGCGACATCGCGCTGGTCACGATCGATCCGAGCGATGCCAAGGATCACGACGACGCGGTCTTCGCGCGGCACGACCACGATCCAGCCAACCATGGCGGCTTCATTATCGACGTCGCGATCGCGGACGTTGCGCATTATGTGAAGCCCAGCTCAGCGCTGGACAAGGAGGCCTTGGCGCGCGGCAATTCGGCCTATTTTCCCGACCGCGTGGTACCGATGCTGCCCGAGCGCATCTCCAACGATCTGTGCTCGCTGCGGCCGGGTGAAGACCGCCCGGCGCTTGCGGTGCGCATGGTCATCGGCGCCGACGGCCGCAAACGCTCGCACCGGTTTCATCGCATCTTCATGCGATCGGCTGCCAAGCTCAGCTATGCGCAGGCGCAGACCGCGATCGACGGCCAACCCGACGTAGATGCCGCCCCGCTCGTCGATGACGTTCTCGCGCCGCTGTACGCCGCCTATCGCGCGCTCAAACTTGCGCGCGCCGCCCGCGATCCACTCGATCTCGATCTGCCCGAACGAAAGC
>JBGPOB010000047.1:0-15956 GCA_041487815.1 Xanthobacteraceae bacterium
ACATTCGCCACCGCCGCGGATCTTATTTCGGTGCTGAACACCGGTACGGGCGCGAGCGGCAACGTCAGCGCCTATGCGACCGCGGCGACCGACGGCGCCGCCGGCGTCACCGTGACCAGTCAAGACGTCACGCAGAACTTCACCACGGGCTTCACCTCGGCCGGTCTTACTGCCGGCAACTTCACGAAGGTGGCCAGTACACAAGGCGATGCACTGACAATCTCGGACGGCACGCATACCAATACGTTCTACCGGGTGGCCGCCGGCGCCAGCGCCGCGAATGGGACGTTCTCCAGCGCGGCAACGCTAAAGGCAGCCATCGATGCCACGCCGCTGGTTACCGGCGGAGGCCCGGTCGTGAGCACGGTCAACGGCAATGGCGTCGATCTCAGCCGCGCCGATGGCGGCGACGTCACCTTCAGTGGAGCGCTGGCAGCCGCGGATGGCTACGCCACGTCCGCTGCTCCGACGACGTACAATTCAAATTTCAATTCGCTGCTGTCCACGTTGGCCGGCACGCTGACGGTTACGGTCGGATCAAACTCGCCCCATACGCTTTCGTTTGGCCCGGGTATCGGCCAGATCTTCACTAAAACCGGCCTGAACACCGCATTGGCAGCCTTCACGGACGTGACAGGATCGGTGGACGGCAGCAATCACGTCAATCTGGCGCCATTAAGCTCCGACACGGTTGCGGTAGGCGGAACCGGTTCGATCCTGACGGCGCTCGGCCTCAGCGCAGGGTCAACCACTCCGGCAGCAACCGTCATAACTCCGAACGCGACGCGAACGAGCCTGCAGAACGACTTCAACAATCTGCTGACGCAGATTGATCAGCTCGCCAAGGACGCCTCCTATAACGGCGTCAATGTTCTGTACGGCGACAGCCTGAAGGTGGTCTTCAATCCGGATGGAACCAGTTCGCTATCGATCAATGGCGTCAAGTTCGATTCCGCGGGGCTTGGCCTGACGCCGATCGCCGGAACCGGCTTCCAGGACGACAAGGTCGTCAACACGACGCTCGCCAAGATCGACGTTTCTTTGGCCACGTTGAGAACGCAAGCGTCAAAATTCGGTACCAACGTCGCGGTGGTCCAGGTCCGCCAGGACTTCACCAGAAACCTGATCACAACGTTGCAGGTCGGCTCCGACAATCTGATCCTGGCCGACACCAACGAAGAGGGCGCCAACCTGCTGGCGCTTCAGACCCGGCAGCAACTCTCAACCACGGCGCTCTCGCTCGCCAACCAGGCGAGCCAGGCCGTGCTCCGCTTGTTCGGTTAGTTCTGACGATCGATGTTCAAGTGCGAAGGCGGGGCCGAGGCCCCGCCTTTGTTTTAAGGGTCCGTTAACCGCCGTCGAAAACAGTGCCTGGCGCGCGCACACAGGGAGGCCGTGATGGCACTCAAGGTCGAATTGAAGCCGGGCGAACGCATTATCCTCGGGGAATGCGTCGTAACCAATGCCGACCAGCGAACGCGACTTCTCATCGAGGGTGATGCGCCGATCTTGCGCGAGAAGGATATCATGACCCGCAAGAACGCCGACACGCCGGCAAAGCGCATCTATCTGGCCATTCAACTGATGTACACGTCGAAAGACCAGCGTTCGCACCACGAAATCTATTTTTCGCTATTGCGAGATATTCTGGGCGCGGCCCCGAGCACCATCGGCATCATCGAAAGTATCAATAATCATATATTAATGGGCCAATTGTATAAGGCGCTAAAGAGCGCGAAAAAATTGATCCAATACGAAGAGGAATTGCTCAACCATGCGCAACGCCGCCCAAACCTATCAGGCCATCGCCAAGCAGACCGCAAGTCCGCGTGACCTCGAGGCTGATTTGCTGCTCAAGGCCGCGTCGCGCTTGCAGGCGATCCAGGACGGCTGGGAAGGCGCGAAGGGCAAGCTTGACGAGGCGCTGCTCTACAATCGCAAGCTCTGGTCGATCTTCCTGACCTCCGCCACCAGCACGGACAATCCCTTGCCGACGGACGTGCGCCAGAACGTCGCCAGCCTTGGCCTCTATGTCATGCATCAGACTGTGTCGGTGCTGGCCGATCCAAAGCCCGAGCGGCTCAATTCACTGATCAATATCAACCGCGAACTTGCCGCCGGCCTGCGCGGCAGCAAATAGCGCAGCCGACGGTACGGCCGCGAAGCCGCTACAACCGATCCCCGTCAGGTCAGATAGTTCACCAGGCTAATCCTGGAGAGCATCGCCGTTGTTTGCAGCGAGGCCTGCAGCCGTGTCTGCAGCGCCAGAATTTCCGATCCAACTTGCTCCTGGGATATGCCGCTGACCGTATCCAACAGGCCCGACAGCGCCGCGGTCGTTTGCTGATGGCGGTCCTTGGCCTGGGTCATGGCCGTTTGCGCATTCGCAATCTCCGCTTCGATGTCGGAGATTTTTTGCACGCCTTGCGGGCCATCGAGGTTTGTCCCGACGCGCTGCGCCAGCGCGGCGTAGCGCGCCGCGGCGTTCGGATCGCTTGACGAAAATGTCATTGCGGCAAATACCGCAACATTGCTGACGGCGTTGCGCAATCCCTGCTCATTGGCGCGCATTCCGAAGCTCGCGGTGATGGTCGTATCGACGCGCGCGTATGCCGTGCCACGCGCGGCCGTGCTGCCAGCCTCGCCGAGGTACCAGACCTCCGTATTTGCAGCCGTCCCCGCGATGAGCGACGTCGCCGTGTCGAACGGCGGGCCGACAACGCGCTGCGGGAAGGTGGTCGCGTCGACATTGAAAAAATTATTCGAAACGGCGATTGCCGAGGCCGCCGTAAGGGAAGACCCGGCTAGTTTTCCGACCGCGGTCGTCAGAGCGGCTTGAAAGTTCGCCGCCGTCACATCGGACGTGGCGCCGATTGTAAACTCGTTGACACCGGGCGGCGTCGCCGCCGTAGCCGTGAGCTTGAGCGTCTCGGTGGATCCATCGGGCAGGTTGAACGTGAATGCAACGGACTCGCTCGGTTGCGGATTTTGCGCGATGTCGACGGCGTATTGCGTCGGCGGTCCGCCGGCTGTCACCGTTGCACCCGTCAATGTCGAAGTGGCGCTGGCGAGCTTGAACCCGAATGGGTGCCCGGCCGCATCCTCACTGATGGTGACCGCGTTCGACGGCGATGCCGTCGTCGTTAGCAGGCCGAACGCCGCCGCATTGGCGTTCCCGCCAACCACAATGGATTCGCCGGTGGTGGCGGCGGTTATCGTCAAGTTGCCGTTGGCGGGATTGACGGATGCCGCGCTGGCCCCGTTCCCGACAAGCGTCGCAAGCTGGGCATTCAGCTCCGCGAGCGTTGAAACTTCCGGAGGAACTGCCGCGCCATTGGGACCGAAGGTAATGGTGAGCGGCGGGCGGGCGCCGATCGTAACCGTCAGGGTCTGGCCGGCGGTCACCGCGCCTTGCGTTATGAGATTGGTCGGGTTCGTTGTGGTCGCGGCAAGGCCAAGTTCGCCCAACACGGTGCTGCCGGCGCCGACATCGATCGCGGTGTCGGCGTTGGCGCTGGTCAAGACCAGCTGATTTGACCCGTTGAGGCTGGCGCTGACGCCGGTGGCCGCGACGACGCCAGGCGCGTTGATGGCGGCCAGAATTGCCGCGGCGTTGTCGCCGGGATTGATCGTGATCGTCACGCCGTTGATGACGAGGGTGCCGCCGGCGGAGGTGAATGCGCCGCCGATGTTTTGCGATCCTATGACGACCGCGGGTGCATCCGGCGCGAGCGCGGCACCGGCGCCGAGCAGCGCCGCCGCGGAGGAGACGATGGGCGGAAGCGTGAGCCGGCCGAGCCCGCTGGTGCCAAGGTCAGCCTGCGCGCGCTCGGCGATGAGTTGCCTCAATCCGGCGCGGGCGCCGTTGCCATTGAGAATATTGTCGATCGAATCCACCGACTTGAAGTCGGGGCTTTTTCCCGAAAAGATATATTGATCGCCCACCCGCGTATCGAGCGCGCCGAGCATCTGGTCGAGCTCTTCGAACGCCGCCTGCTGCTCGTTTGTTTGCCCGGATTGGTCGACGCTGAATGTCGTAATCGCTGTTGAGCCTTTAACGGCATGGGCCGACGCGTCGATCGCCGTCAATGCATTCTGGGCAATTCCAAGCCTGGTGCCCAAAACGTCAATTGTCTGCTGAAAGCCCACAATCCCGCCAAGCTGAGCGCGCAACGAGATCGACAACCCGCGGTCGAGCCCAAGCCCGGCATAGGTGTCCGATTTTTGTCCGGTGCCAAGCTGGCGCTGCAGATCGTCGAGCTGCGCGCGTATCTCGAGCAGCGACTGAATTTGGAAGCCGCTGCTGCCGCCAATTCCGCTGACGCTCATGAGGTTATGACCTTAGCAACGTATCGAGAATTTCTTTGATTGTCGTGAACACGCGCGCATTCGCGCCATAGGCCATTTGCAGCGTGATTAGATTCGCCATTTCCTGATCGATGTTGACGCCGGAAGTTTCGTTAAGGCGTTGCTGCAAAGCATCGACAACGAGCGATTGACCGTCGCTCAGCCCCTTGGCCGCTTGCGCCGCTTCGCCCTGCTGACTGATCGCCTGACGCAGGTAGGTCGGAAGCGGGCCTGCAAAAGGTGACGCAACCGTGCCAAGTCCGCTTTGGGAAGAGAAAACGAGCGTTGCGGACGTCAACTGGTCGTTGATGAAATTCGGCCGTGCCGCATCGCCGCTCGGCGTCGTCGGCAACATAGCCACCAGCTTCGAAGGGTCGTCGATCAAGCCCTGGTTGATCGAAATACGGCCCGCGAAACCGACGCTCTGCGAACCACTGCCGCTGATCGCGCCGGTAAAAAGCGCCGGGCCGTCGGTGAAAAACGGCAATTGCGGCACGCCGCCCGACAGCGACGCCACCGTCGTCGTTGCCGACACGGCATTGACGTCGGATGTATTGGCGGCGCCGTCGTCGAGGATTTCCAGCGTCGTTCCGGATGGATTGGAGAACTGCAGCCGACCGCCGAACTGCGCGTTGAGTTGGTTGACAACGGAACCAATGCCCCCCGACCAATCGACGCCGATGACCTTGTCATTGGGATCGATCGACGCCGTATTCGGCAGTGGTAGCACGCTCGGGTCGTCAACGCGCATGAGCGTGAGATTGTGCGTCGTGCCGGTCGCGGTGTCCGTATATGTGAGGTGAATGCTGTTTCCGGCCTGCAGACCGCCGATATCGACGTCAAATCCGGCCTGTGCGCCCGACGTCAGCGCGGTGCCTCCGGTCGTCTGATCGGACAGCGCGCGTGCCGCGGCGGCGGCAAACTCGTCAAGCTGGCTTTGTGCTTGCACGAGAATCTTGTCACGCATTTCGATAAAAGCGGCAATCTCGCCGGAATGAAACGTATTCGTTGCAATCAAGTCCGTTCCCGGCCCGCCACCGACCGAAAGCGTGATGGTACCGACTCCACTTTTGGCCGGGTTTGCATTCCATTGCGCGTTGGGCGTTATGGTGCCCTGCGTATTGAATGAAAGCTGCGCCGCTGCGGCTCCGACCAGCTCAATCCCGGACGTGGTAAAAATCGAAATCTGGCGACTGCCGGTATCGACGACGCGAATGTCCATCAGCTTGGAGAGTTGATCGATCAACTGGTCCCGTTGATCGAGCAGATTAGCCGCCGCGGCGTCGTTCGAAGGGCTCGACGCGATTTCGCCGTTGAGCTGGGCAATACGCTGCAGCGCATCGTTGGCGTTGCGCACCGCATCCGCAATTCCGAGTTCGGCGTCGGTACGCAACGACTGAATTTGATTGGTGAGGCGATTGAGCTGCTGCGTAAGGGCTTGCGCCGTCCCGATCACGCCCGTACGTGTCGAGTAGTCCGAGGGATTGGCGGTCAACGCCTGCAGGGAACCGGTAAAATCGCTAAACAGCGTTTCGAGCGTGCTGGGCGAACCCGGCGTGCCGTAGATGCTCTGCAGCCGGCTGTAGAATTGCGATTTCAGGTCGGCATAGGCCCCGCCGGAGGATTCGACGCGGAACTGCCGCTGCACGAAGGAATCAAGCTCGCGATTGATCCCGGTCGTGCGCACGCTGACGGAGTTTTCACCGGCGGCGGTGGCTTGCTGTCCAATGCTCTTTCTTACGTAACCGGAGGTACCGGAATTCGCGACGTTGCCCGCAACAATGGCGAGACCGGCCTGCGTCGTGCGCATTCCGACCGTCGAGGTGCTCAACGCCTGGGATAGGCCCATTCAACCCTCACATTACCGAGACCACGGGCTCCGCCCGCGGTCGCGCCATGACCTCAACGTCACTACCTCAACGTATTGAGCAGATCCTGCGCCATTTGGTTGGCCGTCGAGATCACCCGCGTGTTGGCGGAGTAGGCCTGCTGCGTCACGATCAGTTTGGTGAACTCGTCGGCGATATCGGTATTTGAGCCTTCGAGCGAACTGGCGAGAATTTTTCCGGACGCATTGAACGTGGCCGCGCCCGATTCATCCGTCGCCTCGAATGCTCCGCCGTCGATGCGCTTGAGGAAGTTTGCGCCGTTGAAAATAGCGAGCGTAATTTCGGCGAGGTCGATGCTGCGGCCATTTGAATAGGAGCCAACCACACGGCCCTTGTCGCTGACCGTGATGGTCTGCAGCGAGCCGGCGGCAAATCCGTTCTGTGTCAGCAGATTGACCTGCGCGCCTCCGTTCGGGTCGGAGAATTGTGTTATTCCACCGGAGCCGATCGAAACGGCAATCGTGCCGAGCGAAATGCCGTCAATGAGAACGTTGTTGAGCGTCAGGTTTGTCACCGCTGGGTTCATTTGCCCGTTGGGGTCGAAGGTAAAGTTGCTGCCGGCGTTCTGCCACGCCGGCGTCGCGCCGGTCGCCGTCGAACTCGATTGATAGAACAGATTCCAGGTGTCGGTATGTCCGGCGCCAAGCGACGAGCTGTCGATCTTGCCCCAGCGCAATTGCATGTTCACCGGCGATCCCGACACGTCGTAAGCCGTGATGGCGCCGCCGCCGACGGTTTCAGAGATGAACGTGCTGAGATCGTCGCCGACCACGACCTGGTTGGACGGGATAGCCGAGGCGGTATGCATGCCGAACGTCAGCGGTGTCGCCGTTCCCGCCACGGATATCGTGTTGGCGCCGGCAGCGATGATCGTGATGTTGCCATTGCCGGTATTTACCGTCGCGGTGCCCGCGGCCGGGGCCAGCGTTGCGAGCGTCGCGCTCAATTCGGCCAGCGTGGAAACCTGGCCGCCAGCGCTGCCGAATATGATTGGCAGCGTGCTGGCGCCAACGGTGATGTTCATCGTCTGGCCCTGCGCTGCGGCGTTTTGCGTGAGCAGGTTGGTGGGATTGGTGGTGCCCACGTTGAGGCCCAGTTCGGTAAACAATGCGGGCGCCGATCCGGTGATTGCGATTGCGGTATCCGCGTCCGTGCTTGTCAGTATGAGGTGGTTGGTGCCGTCGAGACTCGCGGTGACTCCAGGAGGCGCCGCGGCATTGATCTTCTGAATGATGCCTGGAGGTGCGACTTGCGACGGCGGATCATTAACGGCCAACACGATGTTTGTGCCATTGATCGTGATCGTTCCACCGTTGACCAAAGCGCCGGGCAAAATCGCGCCGCCCGTGACGACCGCCGCCGCATCAGGCAGCAGCGTAGCTCCCGCTCCAATGATGCGCGCGGATTGCGGCGGGATCGCCGTCGGGTCGGCGGTGAAGTCGATCGGATTGAGGAGTTCGGAGCCGGGAACGCTCGTGTCATGGTGCGGCGTGAGTGGATAGCGCGCGAGGTTGGCGCGATAGTCGATCTGGGTCGTCGGCTGCGCCGGCAGAAAATCGTTCTGGAATTGCAGCAGCACCGGAACGCTGCCGGCAAGATTACCCGTGGTCGGATCGATTGGAATGCCCATCAGGTAGTAGCCGGCGCCGTTGACCAGGTAGCCGTCCTTGTTGGGCGTAAAATCGCCGCGCCGGCTGTAGAGGTTGGTGCCGTCGAATACCGGACGGTTGTCGACGAAATTGGATGGCTTCGCGACCACAAAGAAGCCGGCGCCGTTGATTGCAAGAAAGGTCCCGCTCGAAGCGGTCTGGATGTCGCCCTGGACCGTGTTGGTCGCGCGCGACGTCGCGACGACGTTGCCGGCCTTCTGCTTTGAAAGGATGTCGTCGGGGATCAGGTCTTGAAACGCCGTATCGATCCGCTTGAATGCGGTGGTCTGCGAATTCGCGATGTTGCCGGACACGTTTTCAAGCGCGAACGATTGCGCGCGTAATCCGGTGACTGCGGTGGTCAGCGCCCCGAACAGGCCCATGAGATTGTCTCCACGTCTTGCAGGCGGCCCGGGGGAACGCAAAACGCACAGCGGCCGCCACGGCAGCAGCAATGTCGCAAGCCCTATGCCAATAATTTAAGCCTTCAGAATCAATGACTTAACTAAAATTTTAGGGAACTCACCCGGCAAACCTGACCGTCCGCCGGCAAATGCTGCCGGGCCGGACCAGGCCTGCTTGCTGGCATCCGGCGCCACCCGTAATCTCGCGCGCCCACGCCCCGACACCCGGTTCAATCATGCGCTTTGCCGGCACCAGCGCCTATGTCGCCACCCATGACCTGACGGTCGCGGTCAACGCGGCGATTACGCTGGAGCGGCCGCTGCTGGTGAAGGGTGAGCCGGGCACCGGAAAAACCGTGCTCGCGCTCGAAGTCGCCAAGAGTCTCGGCGCGTCGCTGATCGAGTGGCACATCAAGTCGACCACTAAAGCCCAGCAGGGCCTCTACGAATACGACGCCGTCAGCCGCCTTCGCGACAGCCAGCTCGGCGACGAACGCGTCAAGGATATCCGCAACTACATCAAGCGCGGCAAGTTGTGGGATGCCTTCACCGCCGACGAACGGCCCGTTCTTCTGATCGACGAAGTCGACAAGGCCGATATCGAGTTTCCCAACGACCTATTGCAGGAACTCGACCGCATGGAGTTCTATGTCTACGAGACCGGCGAAACCATCAAGGCGCGGCGCCGTCCGATCGTCATCATCACTTCCAATAACGAAAAGGAATTGCCCGACGCGTTCCTGCGGCGCTGCTTTTTTCACTACATCCGGTTTCCCGATGCCGACACCATGCGCGCCATCATCGACGTGCATTTCCCCGGCATCAAGCAGCGGCTGGTCGCCGAAGCGCTGAAACTATTCTACGAAATCCGCGATGTTCCCGGCATGAAGAAAAAGCCCTCGACATCGGAACTTCTGGACTGGCTCAAGCTCCTGTTGGCGGAAGACATCGGCCCCGAGACATTGCGCGAGCGCGATCCGAAGAAGCTGATCCCGCCGTTGCATGGCGCGTTGTTGAAGAACGAGCAGGACGTGCACTTGTTCGAGCGTCTCGCGTTCATGGCCCGTCGCGAGGGCCGCTAGAGCATTTTCAGGCGAAGTGGATACCGGTTCGCCGTCAGAAAATGCGTCTACTTTAGGTTTAGAGCGCATTCGGACGCAAAACCGGATTCCACTTTTGCTGAATGCGCTCTAGTCTGCCCGCGGCGACCCGGCAATCGCCGCGCCTATGGCCGCCATGCGAACGAATAGGTAAACCCGGTGCCGACGGTGACCTGATCGCGTGACCCCCGCTGGCTGACCAACGGAGAGTCCGCCGCGTCGCCGACCAGCCGGTCATATTCGACGAACACATGGCTTGCCCATTCCGGGGTCCACTGGTAGCGCGCCTTCGACCCGGCACCGACCGCCTGGACCCCCGCGCCGGCGTTAAAGATCGGCAGGCCCGAGGCAATCGACTGCGCGGGCGTCACGCTGAAATAGGGACTCAAGGCAGAACTTGAGGCGATGCGCATGCGCGGGCCGGCGGACACCATCCATCGCTGGTCAAGCGGCCGGACGACATCGAGCGCAAAGTCGGCGACGACGCCGTGGTGACCCCCGATGCCGCCGCGCAGCTCGGCGTGCCCACGCAGCCAGGGAACGATCCAATAATCGACAAATGCACCGAGTTCGAGCGTCGCGCCGACGTTGCCGAGTCCGAATAGCGCGGCATTGTCTGATTGCCGGCGCTCGAACAGAAAATGCGCGACCGAGCCAAACGAAAACCTCTCGGTCTCGTAAAGCGGAACGGTAAAGCCGTCGCGCGTGCTCTGAAACTGCGCTGGCGTGCCGGCGCGCCGCCAGCCAATCAAGGGAAATGGAAAGAACATGTAATCGTCGGCGCCGACGTATTCCGGCAATAGGCGCAGATCCGCGCCGACTGAGATGATCAGACCCTTATTCGCCGCCGGCGTGACCGCATCGGCGGCGTGCGCGAGGGAAGCAACCGACAAGCATCCCAGAACAACCGCCAGCCTGGCGATTCCGCGCAACATCGGCCTTCCCCGTCCCAGTCCAGCGGCGATATGGCCACAAAAATCCTTGCCGGTAAATCACTGGTGCATCAGCATGGCTCAAACAGTATTATTTGAATCTGCCTGTGGCCGATTTGCATCGCTCGCTTCGCCGCTGCCGTTCCTTGCGCGCCGTTTTCCCACGCGATCGGCCCACAGCGCCTTGGCCGCCTCACCGACGGGCGGCAGCGACACGATCCGGCGCTGCGGCCACCACCCGACCCTGCGGTCCGACGAGTCAACCGCCGGCGGCGTCGTCGCGGCTGCATCCTGATGGGTATCATTGCCGCTATTATCGTCGTTCGCGCCAATCTCCCGGTGCTTCTCCTCTCGCCCCCGGGCGGCGTTGGCCTGCACGTATTCGCGTGAACGGTAGGACCAATATTGAACCTTGGCGGCGATTCGGCCGAGGACGCCGCCCGACCATACAAGATCGTAGGGCAAGAACAGCCGCCACGCGTCGTCATTCTCGACGACGGCCCGCGCGATCAGTTCGCCGGCCATGGCCGTGGTGTTGATGCCGTGTCCGCCAAAGGCGCTCGCCACCCACAATCCCGGCGAAATCTCGCCGATCTGGGGCATGCGGTGCACGGAAAACCCCATGGTGCCCGGCCAAGCGTGTGCGATCTCGACCGCGCCCAACTGCGGGTAAATCCGGCGGATGGCATGCGCCAAGCGCTTGGAGGCGCCACGCGGGTTAAGCTCGCTCGTGGTGCAGCCGCCCGACCACATCAGCCGGTCGCCGCCGACAATGCGGTAGTGATAGTCGGCGTGCCGCGTATCGCTGACCGCGCCCCGGTATGTCACCGCCTCGGCCAGGCTGTCACCGAGCGGCTCGGTGAGCGCGACATAGGTCGAAATCGGCAACACGGTTTGCGCAAGTTCCGGCGCGACATTGCCGAGATGGGCGTTGCCCGCAAGGACGATATGATTGGTGCGCACGCGCGCGGCGGGCGTCGTCACGCGCTTGCGCACGCCCGCGGGATCGATCGTCAGCGCCGGCGTATTTTCAAAGATGCGCACGCCGGCCGCTTCGGCGGCGGCCGCAAGCCCAAAGGCATAGTTGAGTGGGTGGATGTGAAATGCTTTTGGAAAATGCAGCGCGTGAAAATAGCGGTCGGACCGCAGCACCGAGCGCACTTTCTCAAGCGACCAGCCTTCGACTTCGACGCCGAATTCCTGTCCGAGCAGGCCGGCTAACGACAACAGCGCGTCGCCATCGTCGACCTTGGAGACATCGAGCCAGCCATCGACCGGATCGACGCCGGGCATGTTGCAATCGCGAATCAGATTGCGGACGTATTCGACCCCGTCCTCCGACAGCGCCCATAGCACCTTGGCATGATCGAGCCCGCACCGCTCGACGACGCGCTCGATATCCTGCGCGAATCCCGGAATGACAAAGCCGGTGTTGCGACCCGATGCGTTCCAGGCAATGCGCTTCGCCTCGAGAACGACGGCCGACCAGCCGCGCCGCGCGACTTCAAGCGCCGTCGTCAATCCGGCGAGGCCGCCGCCGATGATACAGACGTCTGCCTCGAGCTCGAAGGTCAGCGTCGGCCAGCGCTTCGGCGCTACCGCGGTTTGCGCGTACCAGGTCGCGGCGTGATCGAATTCCGTCGTCGCGTCCAATTCCGTCACACCTTATGACAGGCGGCGTTCCCATCGAACCAGACGACGTCCTGCGACGTTGCGCCGGGCATGCTAGTCTTATCGCTCGACGGGATTGCCGTGGCAACCGACACGTTAGATTGTGAGCTTTTGGGAAGACATGCGCCGATTAATGCTGTTGCGCCACGCCAAATCCGACTGGCCGAGCGCCGGCGTTCGTGATCGCGAGCGCCCGCTCAACCGCCGCGGTCGCGATGCTGCTCCCAAAATGGGCGCCTATATCGCGCGCGCCGGGCTTATTCCCGAACGGGTCGTGTGTTCAACCGCAAAGCGCGCGCGCGAAACTTGCGAACTTGTTCTCGACGCCCTGCCCAAGCGCGTGGCGGTGACTCCCGAAGACCGGCTCTACAATGCAGGTCAAGACTCTATTCTCGACGTGATTCGCACCACGCCCCGAGACGCGCATTCGCTCCTCGTGGTCGGTCATAATCCCGGAGTTCACGAGATGGCGCTGGCGCTGGTTGCGTCCGGCGACGATCTGGCGCGCGAGCGCCTGCAGGAAAAGTTTCCGACAGCCGCATTGGCGGTGATCGATTTTGCGGTCGACGACTGGGGCGAAGTCAAGCGGCGCCTCGGACGGCTCGACCGCTTCATTACACCGCGGCAACTGGGTGCGGAGGACTGACACCACCCTTCGACGCCGCCAATGGTTCGTGGCACACTGGCGCGCAATTGGCAAAAGGGGATGCCGGTTTTGCGTCAGCAATCACGCTTGCGCAGATTGCGTGAACGGATCGGCGTTCGCGCGCTAATTTGCTAAGCTGGCGCATGATCCGGCGAACCGGTTGTCCACTTCGCCGGATCGTGCGCTGGCCCAACAAAAACCCAGGGGTGACGCCATGTTCAAGAAAATACTGGTACCGGTCGACCTGACCGAACCCGAATTTACCAAACCCGCCGTCGATGCCGCGGTGGAGCTTGCGCGCGCGTCGGGCGGCATTGTCCGGATCGTTAACGTGTTGCCGATGACGCCCGTCATGCTCGCCGAATACGTGCCCGCCGATTTCGATTCCCAGCAGCGCCAGACCGCCGAAGACGCCGTGGTCAGCCTGGCGCGCGAAAGCGGGTTCGAGGCTGCGCGGCTATCCACGGTGGTGCGTCAGGGCGGCATCTATCACGAGGTCCTGGAGGAGGCGGGGACGATGGACGCCGACCTGATCGTGATGGTGTCGCATCGCCCGGCGCTGAAGACCTATCTCTTGGGATCGAACGCCGGACACGTCGTGCGCTACGCGAAATGTTCGGTGCTGGTCGTGCGCGGAAAAGCCTGAGCGCCGGCGCGCGATCGGCAAGCGCGGGCATCGGCTTTGCGCGAGCGATCAAGCTTGCGCGCATTGCGTGAACTTGGCTGCGTTCACGCGCATTGCTAAATTGTCTCACGGCATGACAAGCTGGGGCAGCGCGTCCGGCGTATATTCAGCCGGCCGGTTGCGGCGAAAAAAATCACCTGCCTGCCACAGGAAGAAGGCGAGCATCGCCGCCGCCAGCGCCGCGCTGCTCCACAACTCCAGCCGCAGCGAATTCACGATCAACGCCGCGGTCGCGAGCAGCAGGCCGACGAGAATGATCACGCCCGGCCAATACAACAACGCCGGTGCGCCCGCCTGAAATCTCGCGTTGCCACCCGCCGCCGCGATACGGCGGTGCAATTCCCTGACGAATGCCGAATATTCCGGGTCCTGCCGCTTGATCTCGACCATGCTGTTCCAGCTGGCCGATGCGATCGTCAGCTTCAACCCGGCCGTCGACCAGAATTCGGTCACGAAGCGGTAGTTTTGCAGCGTAACCGGGCGAAATGCCAACCTGATGCGGCGAAAGTCGCGGTAAGGCACGCGCAGCGACCGGCCGCCCGCGCGCCATTCGATGGCGTCGTTGGCGAGCGTGAACTCCACCGGCGCCCCCACGAGCGAAGGCTTGTAGGCATAATAGGGCGCACCGGATTCAGCAGACTGCATCGCCATTGAGCGCCGATCGGGATTACAGCGGGATTGCCAGCAACGTATCGATCTGCCGGCTGTCGAGGATAACCAGTTTCTCGGCGAAAAGCGCTCTTGCCCCGTCAAGCATGACGCGATCCTCGTACCAGCCGGTCGCAAACAGCATCGTCTCGCCGCCATGCATGATGCGCGCGACCATAAAATTGGTGCGCGCGCGTACACTATCGCCGCTGCGATCATACAGGCGTGGCGCCGCGATGATGTGTCGATACCGCTGCGCCTCGTAGATATTGGCTTGCCGCAGCGCCTTGACGCGGTCGCGCAACATCGCGCGCGAGGTCGCGTACATCAGAGAGATCGGCAGGCCCTGCGCCACGTTGTCGGCCGTGGTAATGCGATAGCAGCCGTCGTCGCGGAAAAAGTCCGGCCAGATTTCGAGGTTGTCGTCGTCAATGGCCTCGACGTAGCGCGCGTTGAGGTCTTGAACGCGTAATTCCTGCTCGGTATCCATGCCCACCTGACGAATTGAACTCGTTAATCGTCGATTGCCTTGTTCCAGTGCAAGGCGACCCTTGTATTCAAAAACGTCTGCAGCCGGTCGCACCCGCAGGCTATAGCGCCATGTGCCGCCGATAGGTGTTCCAGAACCCGCGCACCGCGGCCTCGGATACGCGGCTTTCCTCCGAGCCGATCCCCTGTCCGCCCATTTCCACGACCGACAATTCGCCCTCGGCGCTGCGCACGGCGCGCTGCACGAAGCCGACGGCCGCGCCGTCCTCCATGGAGATGAATCCGGCCGGGCCGATCAGATTGGCCTGCCGCAGACGCAATTCGGTCAAGGCATCGTCGTCGCTCGTGAAGCCAAAGCACGTCCACACCAGTTCGGTGCGATCGAGGCCGAGCGGAACGATGCGGCGCACCGCCAGACTGTTTCTGATCTGCTGCAATACGAAGCCGGGGAACACGGAGAGGATTTGCAGGCCGATCCCGTCGCCGAATTCGTCGACCGATTTCAAGAGTTCCGGCGCTTCGAGCGCGTAGCCTTCGTTGGCGGTACGCATTCCGGCCTGTTCGTATTCGTTGCCGGCGACGTCGGCCGCCATCGAATAGCTGATATGATTGGCGCCCCCCTCGCTGACCACCAGCCCGCCTTTCTGCGACAGGCGGTTGAGGCGGAACGTCGTGAAGAACATGTGCAGCAGGCTGGCGTGATAGCTGTCCTTCACGTTCTCCATGTAGAGTTTCCAGTTGCTCGGCAGGATCTGGCTGTAACCGCCCATCAGCTTGACCGGCGCGCGCATGACGCGGCGGATTTTGGGTGCGATGTCGGGACCGAGATAGGATTCGAGCGGCGGTGTTTTCTTGCTGAGCGTACCGAACACCAGCCCGGCGAAGATTTCCACGCGCAACTGGCGCGGCGCATGCGCTTCGGGATGCGCGTCGGGCGGCATTCCGCCCTTGCCGCCGATGCCGCGCCGAAACGCGACGCCGGTAAGATTGCCGCACAGATCGTACGTCCAGTTATGATAGACGCAGGCGATTTCCTTGGCATCGCCCCGCTCCTTGAGGCAGAGCAGCGCGCCGCGATGCGCGCAGCGATTTTCGAACGCGTGAATCTTGCCGTCGCCGTCGCGCGTCACCACCACCGACATGTCGCCGAGATTCGACGTGCGAAACGTATTGGGCTTCGGCAATTCGGCTTCCAGGCACAGAAAACTCCAGGTGTCGCCGCGGAAGATGCGCTCCATCTCCTCGCCGTAGAGCGCCGGATCGGAATAGACCCAATAGGGCACGCGCGTCAGCGTGTCGCCCGGCCATGCGCGCGCCGGGGTGTGGATGTTCATGGCGTTGGCTCCTTGTTCTTGCGCGCGCTCATTCGATCACCTCGTCGGCGCGGAGAAGGAATGCTTCGGGAATGGTCAATCCCAGCGCCTTCGCGGCCTTGACGCTAATGAACAGCTCGAACTTGGTCGGCTGCTCGACCGGTAGATCGGCGGGCTTGGATC
>JBGPOB010000048.1:0-15809 GCA_041487815.1 Xanthobacteraceae bacterium
GTCAGGATTCTGCTGCCGCTGCAGATCGAGAACGAGCCGACGTTCAGGCGGCAGTAGGCGACCAATCCTGCGTCTACTGCGTCACAATTTCTCGTTTACTGGCTGCCCCGCGGCGCGTTCATACCGCTGGTATGTAGGCATGGCCCCGGAGCTGTGCGATAATACTTCGCCAAAAGCGGGTGGCAACAGCCGCGTAAAAATTGGGGGAGGTCTTCATGCCGACGCGCCGCAGCTTGCTGGTGGGCAGCACCGCATTTGCCGCAACTCTTGGGTTGCGAAACGACCCCGCTGCGGCGCAAACGCAGGTTGACGGCTGGCCGTCAAAGCCGATCCGCGTGGTGTTCCCGACCGGCGCCGGCGGTCCGAGCGAAATCTTCCGCCTGTATGCTGAGTACATCAAGGATAAATTTGGACAACCGTTTCTGTTTGAAAATCGGCCGGGCGGCTCCGGCTCGATCGGCACGATGGAGGTGATCCGCGCGCCGGCGGACGGCCACACCATCATGGTCGGCTCAAACAGCTTTACGATTCTCAATCCGCTGGTGTTCGCCAATTCGCCGGTCAACACCAAGCGCGATTTGGCGCCGATCGCGCTCCTTTTCAGCTACCGCTTCATGCTGGTGGTTAATCCCAAGCACGGCGTGAAGACGTGGAAGGAATTCGTGGACTACGCCAAAGCGCGGCAGGGCCAGTTGAACTACGGTTCGCCCGGCACCGGCACCGGCGGACACCTTGTCACGGAGTTAATGCTCAAGCGCACCGGCATTCAGGCCGTACATGTTCCCTATCAGGCGACCACCCAACAAATGATGGCGACCGCGGGCGGCCATCTCGACTTCACGTTTGATACCGTTGGCAATGCGAAGGGCGTGGTCGAAAGCGGCAGGATCATTGCACTGGCGGTATCCGGCAAGGGCCGCGCCAGCGCCATGCCTGATGTGCCCTCGTTTGGCGAATTGGGCGTTCCGGGTTTCGACGGCCTGTTCGTGTCGTTGAGCGCGCTCGCTCCCGCCGGCACCCCAAAGCCAATCATCGCCGCACTTAATCGCGAGATCGTTGCGTGCCAGGACAAGCCGGACATCAAAGACCGCTTGGAGAAAGGTTCCTATGAACCCTCGCGCCTGTCGCCTGAGCAGGTGCTGGCGTTCTTCGACGACGACCAAAAAAACTGGTCGCAAGTCGTGAAAGAGACCGGCGTACGCGTGAATTGACCGGAGAACTCGGAGAGCGACATGGGCCATCCGCAGACGAACTTCAGCCCGCCGTTCAATATCACGCGTGCAAGCCACCTCGTGTTCACCGCGCGCGATCTCAAGGCCAGCCGGGCGTTCTACACCGAAGTGCTGGGGCTGGTCGTAAGCGACGAAGACGACAATACGATCTGGCTGCACGGCGTCGAGGAGCGCTGCCATCACAGCCTGACGTTGAAAAAGACCAAGGGCGAGCCGGTCTGCGAGCGGATCGGATTTCGTGTTTTCCAAGATGGCGACCTCGACAAGGCCAAGGCGTATTTCGACCGGACCGGCGCCGAGGCGCGTTTCGTCGAGGTGCCATTCCAGGGCCGGACGCTCCATGTCGCCGACAGCGCCGGCACGCCGCTCGAACTGGTCGCGACGCAGCCGACCCATGCGCGCACGCAAACACGCACGCACACGCACAAGGGCGCGGGCGCGCTGCGCATGGACCATTATCAGGTGTTGACGCCCGACGTGGCTGCGGCGGCGAAGTCCTACCTCGACCTCGGCTTCCGCACGTCGGACTATGTGTGCGTCGAGGCCACCGACAAGCTCGTCGGCATTTTCATGTACCGCAAGAACAATCCGCACGACATGGTGTTCCTGCAGCGGTCCGGCCCGTGCTTCCATCATTTCGGTTACATCGTACAGGAAGTGCACCACGTCATGCGCGCGCTCGACATCGCCGGCAACATCGGTTTTGCCGATGCGATCGAGCACGGTCCCGGTCGGCACGGCCATGGCCATTCCTACTACGTGTACCTGCGCGATCCCGACGGACACCGCGTCGAACTGCTGCTGCCGGCGGTGCAGATCATCGATATCGACGATGAACCGATGCGTTACAACGCCGTCGTCGGCAAGAACACGAACCTGTGGGGGCTGCCGCCGCCGCGCTCCTGGTTCGAGGAGACGACGCCGTTCGCCGGCGCCAGAGTCACGCGCCCGGCGGTCGAAGGCGATCCGTTCTCGCTTGAAAAGTATCTGTTCGCAAAACGGCCGCAGGCTGCCGCGGCGGAATAAGGCGACGTTGGAAACGGTGCCTTGGCTTGACGGAAAACTCTGACCTCGTCATCGCCGGGCTCGTCCCGGCGATCCCGATCATCGGGCACTGTGCTTCACTAAACGAGATGGCCGGGACAGGCCCGGCCATGACGACACACGTTTGAGCGATCACGCGCTAACGCGATAGTTTCGGCATCACCTCGGTGCGGAAAAGTTGCAGCGACCGCAGCGCGGCCGGAAGTGGTATGGTGCCGAACAGCATGTAGGTGACAAGATAATTGATGCCGAGGTCGGCGCTCTGCCGTTCGATTTCGGCCCGCACGGTTGCGGGGCCTCCCGCGATAATCGTGCCTTCGCGCACCGCGTCGTCATAGGTCGCGGCGACCGGCACACTTTGCCGAACCGTCGAGATCAGCACGGCGATCGCGAGGCGCATCCACGCAAAGGCGGAATCCGGCGCGTAACGCGAAGAAATTTCTGCAATGTCGTGGGGCTGTTCCATGATGGGCAGTTCTTATCCGGCAATCAGCGGAAGAGCCATCACGAACCTGCGAACGCGGCCGTGCTATGCGTTGACGCCGGCACGAACGAGAAAATCGGCGAACGCCTTTGCCTGCTCGGCATCGCGTGCCGCCCAGTCCTCGGCCGGAAACAGATCGGTGTCGAGATCGCCGGGCCATAGATCGTAGAGCTTGCTGCCCGGGATCATGCGGTGCGCCAGCTCTCCCGTCGCATGCGAGTGGGTCTTGTCGTTACCCGGGATGATGCAGGTCGGCGCCCGTATTGTGTTGAGCTCGCTTTCGCTCGCGCCGATTACGGGCAAATCGGCATCGGCTTTGAAATAATCGCGCCAACGCGTCATGACATCGATGAATTCGCGCACATCAAGCTCGTGGATGCGCTGATGGTTGCGTGGATTGACGAGGATGCGATCGCGGAAATGCTCGGTGGCAGCGACCGCGGCCATGCCGCCCTGCTCGGCGGCGCGAATGTATTGGCCATAGTATTGCTCTGTCAGACGCTCGGCCGCGAACGCGCCGCCGGTCACGCGCCACAGGAGAAGAGCACGCACCGAACGCGGATATTTCAGGGCGAACAGCAGCGCCAGCCGGCAGCCCGAGGAACCGCCACCGAGGATCGCCGGCAGCGCATTGAGGCGCCTCAGCAAGGCGTGCAGATCGTCGACCCAGACCTCGTACTCGGATTGGCTTGCATCGAATGAAACGTCGGATGCGCCGCAATTGCGCCGATCGTGAATCACGACGCGATACCCGGCTGCGGCCATCTTTTCCGCGAACGGACGCACATTGCCCATGTCACGGCGTCCTCCAGGCGACAGCGCCATCCATGGACCGCTGTTGCCAAGCACCTCGTAATTGAGATCGACGCTGCGGATGTTGGCGATAGGCATGCACGCTCCCCAGTTTGTGTGATTTTTGCCGCCATGATAGTCGTCGCAAACTCAAACCGACAAGGAATTCGGAATTCATGCGCACGCAAGTGGGGATCGTTGGGGCCGGGCCCGCAGGGTTGCTGCTATCGCATCTGCTGCAGCGCGCGGGGATCGACTGCACCGTACTGGAAGCGCGCAGTCGTGACTATGTCGAGAGTCGCGTGCGCGCCGGCGTGCTGGAACAGCATACGGTGGATTTGATGCGCGCGCTTGGCGTCGATGGGCGGCTGCGCCGCGAATGCATGATCGATCGCACGCTCGACATTCGTTTTTCCAGCCGCATCATTCACCTCGACATGGAGACGTTATCCGGCGGCAAGGTCGCGACGATTTACGGCCAGCAGGAGGTCGTGAAGGACTTGATTGCGGCGCGGGTGCAAGCGGGCGGCGAGATTCTGTTTGAAGCCGAAGTCACCGCTCTGGAGAGCATCGACGGGGCGCGACCCCAGATCCGATACCGCCACGCCGGCGCGGACGCATCGCTCACTTGCGATATTATCGCCGGCTGTGACGGCTTTCATGGCATCTGTCGGCCAACAATTCCCGACGGCGTTCTGACAGCCTATGATCACGTTTTTCCATTTGGCTGGCTCGGCATCCTGTCTGAATCTCCGCCAATACGCGAAATGACCTATGCCAATCATGACAGCGGCTTCGCCTTGGCGAGCCGACGTTCACCGCAACTGTCGCGCCTTTATGTGCAATGCGCGCCGGACGAAGACCTCAATCTGTGGCCGGACGCGCGCATCTGGAACGCGTTGCACCTACGGCTCGGCGATGTCGGTCGAACCGAATTGCAGGAAGGCCGCATTGTGCAAAAGGGCGTGACGCCGGTGCGCGCCTTTGTTGCGACGCCGATGCAGTATCGCCGGCTCTATCTCGCCGGCGACGCCGCCCACATCGTGCCGCCGACGGGGGCCAAGGGCCTTAATCTTGCTGCCGCCGACGTTCGGGTGCTGGCGCGCGGACTGGTTGAGTTCTTTCGCACCGGCGAAACGCAACGACTTGATCGCTACACGCAGGTGTGCCAGCGCCGGATCTGGAAAGCCGTCCGCTTCTCAACCTACATGACCTCGTTGTTGCATCGGTTTGCGTCGCATACGCCGTTCGAGCGGCGGATCCAGCTTGCAGAACTCGACTACATCGCAGGCTCGACTGCGGCGCAAACAGTGATATCCGAGAATTACGTCGGCCTACCGTTCGAGGAAGAGTAGCCGCTGGTGGGTTGCCGCGGGGCGGCTACACGCCGGTAGTTTCGGATGCTAAGACGATTGCGTCTGTTCAGGGATATCGCCGATGCGTGCCGGCCTGCTGATGTCCATCCTCGCCCACGTGCTGCTCGTTGCCGCGGTGGCGATCCCGCATCACCGGCAGACGGCACATGGCGAAACTATGGCTGTCGATCTGGTGCCGAGTGCCGAGGCGCCGCCACCACCGGAAGAAGTCGTGCCAGACACAGTGACTCCGAACCTGCCGCCGAAGCCGGAGCCTCTGCCTGACGCAGGTAAATCTGCGCTCGGTAGTGCTGCTGTTGAGCAAAAGCCTACTGTAGCGCCTAGTGTTACGCCACAGCCGCAAGCGCAGCCTGCGGCGCCGTCACTGCCGAGTACACAGCTCGCTCAACGCGCTCCCGCGCCGCCGCCTGCGCCGCCGCAAGGCGACAACCAGCAGCCGGAGCGGCCGCACCTCGCAGAGAGCCTCGCTGAGCAAGGGTCTCGTCTTGCCGCGCTTTTGAATTTGCCGTCGCCCGGGCCGGATGCGTTCGGCTCGAACGCTGAAAGCGGTGCCAAGCTCGAAGCGGCGGACATCGCGGCATTCAAGGATCATCTGCGCAAGTGCTGGACCTTGCCGCCGGGCGTCGCGCCGAATCAAAGGCTGAAGCTCATCATTCGCGTGGCGTTGCAGGAGAACGGCACGCTGGCAGTACCGCCTGCCCTGATCGAAGCGGCGGCATCCCCGCAGGGGCCGCCGCTATTCCAAAGCGCGATCCGGGCGCTCAAGCAATGCGAGCCCTACTCGATGCTGCCGGCGTCTCGATACCAGGAATGGCGCGTGCTCGATCTCAATTTCTCGCCGGACCAGATGAGCGGTGGCTAGGCGTCGCGATTATGCCGGCGCAAACCCTATCCGGCGATCCGCAACGTTGCATTCAGCGGCAGGCGGCGATTAGGTGCGTTTTTCAGCATGGACTGGAATGTCGGCAGATCGACAGCGGGAGAAAAAAATCGGCCTTGTCCGATATCGCATCCGGCGTCGATCAGGAACTTGACGACTTCGATGGTTTCGATGCCTTCGGCCACGGTCTTCATGTTGAATTGCTGCGCGAGTTGCAGGCAGACGTTGACGATTTTGGCCATGTCCGGATCGCTGGCGCAGCGCTTCACGAAAGTCTGGTCGATCTTCAGTTCCGAGAACGGCATGTTCGCGAGCGCGGCGAGCGAGGAGTAACCGGTGCCGAAATCGTCGATCGAGACGTGAATGCCCTTCAGGCGCAGACGCACCAGGATGTCGGTTGCGGTCTGCACATTGGACATTGCGACGCTTTCGGTGATTTCAAGGATCAGCGCCGATGCCGGAATTTCGTGGCGCGCGAGGATCTGCTCCATTTTCTCCGGCAAGCTAAGGTCCGACAGCAGCGACGCCGATACGTTTACCGAAACCGGCACCGCCCCGCCCGGTGCCTCGCGAAGCAACCGATAGGCCTCAATGGACTGATCGAGCAGCAGCTCCGTCAGCGAACCCATCAGGCCCCAACGCTCTGCCAGCGCCATGAATATGTGCGGCGAAATCTTGCCGAGCGTCGGGCTAACCCAGCGCGCCAGCGCCTCGCAGCCAACGATTTCTGCTGTTACCAGATCGACTTTCGGTTGAAAGAAGGGAATGATCTCGCGTGCATTAATGGCGGCGCGCAGCACGTCGACCGTGATGTCATGGTCCCGGCGCGGGCGGCGGCTGTTCGCGCGCGCGGGCTGCGCTTGCGAAAACGCGTAGCGCAGTTCTTCCAGATTGAGCGGTTTTGTCAGCGCGTCGGCGACATTCAGGCCAAGCGATTTGGCAACACGTACGGTCGCGTTGATGATCCGCTCACCATAGCCGCTGACCACGACGATCGGGGCGGTACAATTGATTTCCGCGAGCAGCCGCAGGATTTCAACGCCGTCGTGCTCGCCCAACGAGAGATCGAGCGCGATGCAATCGTAATTATCCTCGCGCAGGCACGAAATCGCTTCGGCGTAGGTTGCCGCCGCCATGACCGCATAGCCAAGCGACTTGGCGATTTTGGAGATGACGGTCCGCTGCACCAGGTCGTCGTCGATGACCAGCATTTTCTGGACCGTGGCTGGAAGCGTCGGGTCCGGCAAATCATGGTTCAGGCTACGACCTCTTTTCGCCAGGGTCGTAACGAAATCTCGAAATGGCGGCGGCACTTGCATTTTCTTTTGCCTTCGGCGCGAGGCGCCTGCGCATCCGGCGAGTTCTGCGGCCGGACTGTTCCTTTCTGTAATCGATAGGTTTTTAAGAAACGTGGAAACGTCGCCGGCGAACAACTAGGCGGCGGTTAGCTTTTCATTAACCAACTCAAGCACGGCTTCGAATGATTCCTGGGCGGCGTCGACCAATTCCGAGAGGTGAGCCGGATCGGTGCTGCGTCGCGATTCCACTTCCAACTCGCACGCGATTTGCGCGAGCCGCTGGAAGCCGAACAACGCCGCCGAACTCTTCATCGAATGGGCCTCGCGGCGGACGTCCCGCGCGTTTGCGGAAGCGATGTCGGCGCGCATTCGTGCGATGCGGCGCTCGGAATCGACCATGAACGTGCGCAACACTTCAAGCGCATCGGCGGTGCCCAATTGCCGTTTCAAGTCGCTGAAAACTTGCGCTTCGAAGGCAGGCGCCGGCGTTGTCGGCTCCTGCGTGGTTCCGTATGCCGTTTCTGCGTCGACGTGCGTGTCGATATGGCGGCGCAGCGCGGCTTCAAGGCCTACTAGCGTTACCGGCTTTGCCAAAAAATCGTTCATGCCGGCGGTGCGACATTGCTGCTCGTCCTGCTTCAGGGCGTTCGCCGTCAGACCGATAATGTGCGATTTACCGTTTTGTCCCGGCAGCATGCGAATTACGCGGGTTGCCGCCAGCCCGTCCATTTCCGGCATCATGACGTCCATCAAGATGACGTCGTATGGGACGGCGGTCGCCGCTTCGACCGCCTCAACGCCGTTGGTGACTTCATCGGCAACCAGCCCGAACGTCGAAAGCATTTTCGTTGCGACGAGCCGATTGGTGCGGTCGTCCTCCGCCAGCAATAGCCGCAGCGGCGGCATTGCCATCTTGTCCGCAGGCTCGACCGTGGCGGTTTGCGGCGCGGCGTCGTTCAGCAGTATCGGGACGGTGAACGTGAAGGTACTGCCTTCGCCGACCTTGCTTTCCACCGTGATCGCGCCGTCCATCAGGTCGACCAGGCGCTTGCAGATCGCAAGGCCCAGTCCGGTGCCCCCGAACCGTCGGGAAATGGAGGGGTCCAGTTGCGAGAACTCGCGAAATAACAGACTAATGGCGTCCGACGGAATGCCGATACCGGTGTCCGTCACTGCAAAAGCAATGCGCGCGCGGTCGGGCGATATTTCACCGACCTTTTTCACGGTCACTGTCACGCCGCCGAAATTCGTGAATTTGATTCCGTTGCCCACGAGATTGAGCAGGAGCTGGCGTAGTCGACCGGGGTCGCCGATGACGCGGCGAGGAATTTCCGGCGAAACGACCGCCGCCAGACGGAGGCCCTTCTCGCGCGCGCGCGGCGTCAGCATGTCGATCACACCCTCGACGCATTCGCGCAGGTCGAAATCGATCTGTTCGAATTCCAGGCGCCTGGCATCGAGCTTCGAAAAGTCGAGCACGTCGTTGATAATTTGCAACAGATGCACCGCCGATTCGCGCAAAGTCTTTGCGAGACGCGCCTGCTCACCGGAAATGCCGCTTTCGATCAGGAGATCGGCGGTTCCGATGACGCCGTTCATCGGCGTGCGAATTTCGTGGCTCATCATCGCGAGGAACTCGGAGCGCGCGCGCGTTCCAGCTTCCGCGGCATCGCGTGCTTCGGCGAGCCCGAGTTGATAGCGCCAGATCAACACTGTGCCGTACAGCAATAGGATGGTGAGCAAGGCCGCTGCGGCGGTGTAGCTTGTGCGGTTGCGGTCGGCCGCAGCAAACACGTCGCGCTCCGAGGCTTCCACCACAATAATCAGCGGATAGTCCTTGACCGCGCGATAATTATATAACCTTTCGGCGTCGTCCGATGTACTGCGCGTTACGAACGACCCGGAGCTTGCCCGCTTGAAGTGCTCCAGGATTTCACTGCTGACGGCCGTCTCCCGGACCTCAGTATCACGCGTGGCCGCGCGCGCACGGACGATTCCGTCGGTTCCGATCAAGGAAATCACGCCATCAGCGCCAAGATCGATCGATTTGTAGAACGAGGAAATATAAGCCGGGTCGAGCGAAACGACCACGACGCCGCCAAACTTTCCGTCGGGCATCACGATGCGGCGCGTCAGTTGAATCGACCACTTTCCGCTGACGCGGCCAAATACCGGCTTGCTGATGAACAGCTCGTCAGTGTCGCTTTGCCGATGAATTCTGAAATGCTCGCGGTCGCTGAGGTCGACCCGGTCGCCGGGTAATGCGATGTTACTTGCGACAAGAAATCCGTCCCGGCTGATGATCGCAAGTTGAAAGGTGAAATCGGTTATGAACGGACTATTCTTCCACCACAACGCGGCATCGAATTGCGACGGGTTTTTCGCATAGGCCTCGCGCGCGTAGAGCAAAGTCTGATCGACCGCGCGAATCGTGCGGATAATCTGCTCCTCGAATGCGCGCGCCAGATTGGAAGTCGTATGCAGCGCGGCCTCTTCAGCGCTGTCGTGCTCGACGCGGATGTAGAAGAACACGCCACCCCAGATGAAGACGACCGACATCACCCCCAGCAGAACGATGCCGTAGCGAGCAAACCCGCTGAATAACCTGCGTATGCCGCGTCGCGAAGGCGACGGAGCCGAGGCGCCGGCGATTGTAGTTAACCGATCGTTGCTCATGACGGGCTCGACGCGCATACCAGCGGCGATGGCCGATCATTTAGCGCGAGAGAGGTTGCTGCGCCGTAAAGTCTCAGCTCGAAGGTTGCGGCGATTGTCGCGGAAAAGGCCTGCGTGGTACCGCATGGGACGCACCGAAAGGCCCTTCGCGGCCGCAATCGGCTCTGGTATCGTTTTTTGGGCAATTCCGGTCTCGCGAGCGGCGTCGCCATATGCGAGCACATCTAGCCAAGACGGATGACAAGCCATGGCTTCCGAGCAAATGCAGCCTGAACCTCGCCTTGACGCACCGGGACGCGGGCGAATTTACGACAGCATTGTGGAGACGATTGGCAATACGCCGCTCGTTCGCATTGCCCGGCTTTGCAAGGCCGAAGGAATTCGTGCCGACGTATTGCTGAAGCTCGAGTTCTTCAACCCGCTGGGCAGCGTCAAGGACCGTATTGGCGTCAATATGATCCTGGCGTTGGAGAAGGCCGGCAAAATAAGGCCTGGATTCACGCTGGTGGAGCCGACCTCGGGGAACACGGGTATTGCGCTCGCGTTTGCCGGGGTGGCGCGCGGCTATCGCGTCATATTGACGATGCCGGATTCGATGTCGATCGAACGGCGCAAGATGCTGTTGTTTCTCGGTGCCGAACTGCATCTGACGCCACGTGAGAAGGGCATGGCGGGCGCGCTTGCGCGCGCGCAGGAATTGCTGAGCCAAATTCCCAATTCGATCATGCCTAGCCAGTTTACCAATCCGGCCAATCCGGAGATTCATCGCAAGACAACGGCGGAAGAGATCTGGCGAGACACCGGCGGCGGTGTCGACGTCATCGTTTCCGGAATTGGAACCGGTGGCACGTTCATGGGTTTGGCGCAGGTGCTCAAGCCGCGCAAGCCGTCGCTCCGGATGGTTGCCGTCGAGCCCGAGCTCAGTCCGGTTCTTTCCGGCGGAACCCATCACCCCCATATTATTCAAGGCATTGGCGCCGGGTTCATCCCGGAAATCATGGACACTTCGCAGATCGACGAAATCGTCACCGCGAGCAACGAGGAATCGGTCGCCATGTCGCGGCGGTTGGCACGGACGGAAGGAATTCCCTGCGGCATCTCCAGCGGCGCGGCGCTGTCCGCGGCGTTCAAGATCGCGAAGCGGCCGGAGATGGCCAACAAGATGATCGTTACGATTATACCGTCATTCGCGGAGCGCTATATCAGCACGGTATTGTTCGCGGGGTTGGACTAACATTTTTTTGCGACACTGCCGTCGCAACATTATTGGACGTTGCTAGGGGATGCCTGGGCTGCTAGCCCCGAGGGGCCTTCGATCGAGCGCGGCCAGCGCCTGCTTCAGCACCGACCGGATGTGCTCCGTTGCGCCGGTCTCGATCATGGTCGGGTCAAGGTAGATATCCATCCCGGTCATGTGTTCGCTGATGATCGCCACTCGGTTGCCGTCCTCGTCGAGAATACCCTCGACTGTGTAGGGAATGACCTCGCGGCTGATGCCCTTCATGGTGATGGGCGGCAGCGCATGCGCCACCATGATGCCGCGCACCAGCGCGAAAGTCTCATAGCTGATGACAATGTGTCCGGGTTCGGCGATCGATTGCAGGCGTGCGGCGAGGTTCGCCTCCGCGCCGATGATCGTGTAATCCATACGGTCGGCGCTGCCGAAATTTCCGACATTGCAGTAGCCGGTGTTGATGCCCATGCGCACCCGGAACGGATGTTCAATTCCGGCGTTCCGCCAATTGGCGTTCAGCTCGGCGAGCCGGCGCTGCATATCGGTCGCCATGCGCAGACAGGCGCGCGCGTCTTCCTGCTCGCCCTTGGATTCCGGGTCGCCGAAAAACACCAGCATCGCGTCACCGACGAATTTGTCGACCGTGCCGCCATGTTTGAGCGCGATGTTCGACATCTCGGTGAAATATTCATTGAGGAGACGCGTGATCTGCTCCGGCTGAAGGCGCTCGGTGGTGGCGGTGAAATCCTTGATATCGGAAAAGAAGATCGTAAGTTTTTTTCGCTCGGTATGGATGGTGACATCTTTTTGGCCGCTGAAGATGCTTTTGTAGATTTGCGGCGACAGATAGCGCGAAATCTTCATCGACAGCGACGCAAGAAACTCGTTGGCGGTTTCAAGCTCGCGGTTCATGCCCTGAATGACCGCGGCTTGCCGCCGCTGCAGGCCAATGAATGCGATACCGGCGGTGGCGATGAGGATGAAATAGATCAG
This sequence comes from Xanthobacteraceae bacterium, assembly GCA_041487815.1. Classification (GTDB taxonomy): domain Bacteria; phylum Pseudomonadota; class Alphaproteobacteria; order Rhizobiales; family Xanthobacteraceae; genus CANJBX01. Next base: position 12,010 of record JBGPOB010000048.1, read on the forward strand.
GAGATATTTGAACGAGAACAGGTTCGCCGCGATCGGCTGGCTGATGATGACTTCCTGGATGCCGCGGACATCGCCGACTTTCCAGTCGCGTTTCGGGCTTTCCGGATGTGTGTTGTGGCAATTCACGCAGGCCGCGCCGAGAATCACCGGCGCAATCAGGCGGACTCGGTCGGTAAAAATGGAGCGATCCGCATCAGTGACCACGCGGGAGGAATCAGCGCGTAGCACTACCAGCGCTTTTTTCTCGAAATCATCAAGCGCGTGTGGCGCGCGGCTCTTGAATGGATAGTCCGAGACGAAACGGTAGTTGATGTTTTGCTGCTGCTGGTTGATCACGCGGCCGAGTTCGAGCGAGAGCGTCGCTGGGATCGGGATCGCGCCGGGAATGCCTTCATAATTATGCGCCACCTGCACCGTCCCCGGCGACGCCAGGACGCGGCCGACAACGTTGGTTGCGTAGTAGGCGCGCACACTTGAGATCACCGAATTAAGGTCACTCGCTTGGCGTCGCAGCGCCGCATCCGCCAAATTGCTCAGATCAAGCCAGACCGCAATCGGCAGGCCAGCCAGCAGTGCGGCGACGAGCAGGCCGGCGACAATGCCACGCGATCGACGGGTATTGGGATGATGAGAGAGCATGAATTGTCTTTCCATTGTCATGTTGCGTGGTCGCTGCGGGGTGTCTGGTCAAATCCAGGTGCGCAACGTCGTCGACGGCATATCAATGTGGGCGAGCTGATCCTAAACGGTCCGGCGCGGACAGCCAATTCAGTTGGGGTTGTGGGCACGGATCACGATAAGGCTAGATTCGGCCTTAATTCGTTCCTGAACCTTGCGAATTCCGCCGATTGCGTGCAGCATTACGCGACCTGTCGACGGCGATTTGCGCACTATCGATGTAGTGTAGGTGAACGAATCGGCATGGCAGGTTATCGGAGCGCTACAATCCGGCGGTAATCCGCGCTGCCAACCTTCATCATGGCGAGCAATTCACGTTGAACGAGCGATTTGTGGCACCACCGGGTACAGACCGCACGGCCGCGCCGTTGTCGGGAACTTCCGCTTGCAGCGCGCCGAACGTGCTCATGGTATTTCCAAAATTCAATCCCAATTCGTTCTGGAACCTTCAAATCGTTTGCGACATGTCCGGCGCGCGTTGCCCGGCACCGCCGCTCGGCCTCATCACGGTGGCCGCGCTGCTGCCGTCGCAGTGGAATGTCCATCTTGTCAATCGTAATGCCGAGCCGTTGACCGAGCGCGATCTCGCCTGGGCCGATATGGTCATGACCGGCGGAATGATCCCGCAGCAGGACGACACGCTGGAACTGATTGACCTTTGTCACGCCCACGGCAAGCCCGTGGTCGTCGGAGGACCCGACGCGACGTCGAGTCCCGAGCTCTATCAGTCCGCCGATTTCCTGGTGCTCGGCGAGGCCGAAGGCGTGATCGGAGAATTCATCGCGGCATGGACGAACGGAGCCAGGAATGGGCGCTTCGAAGCGCCGAAATTTCAGGTCGACGTCTCGCAAAGTCCGGTGCCGCGCTTCGAATTGCTTAACCCGAGGCACTACCTCTATATCGGCGTGCAATTCTCGCGCGGCTGCCCGTTCAACTGCGAATTCTGCGACATCATTGAACTCTACGGGCGCATGCCGCGTGCCAAGACCAACGATCAGATGCTGGGCGAGCTCGAATGCCTCTACCAGATGGGATACCGCGGCCATGTCGATTTCGTCGACGACAACTTGATCGGCAACAAGAAGCGGCTCAAGCAATTCCTGCCGGCGCTCTGCGCGTGGCAGCAGTCGCGCGGGTATCCATTTAAGTTCTCGACCGAAGCCTCGATGAACCTCGCCGACGACGCACGGCTCTTGCTGATGCTGCGCGAGGCGAATTTCTTCGCCATCTTCATGGGGATCGAAAGCCCCGACCCGGAAACACTGATCTCGACCCAGAAGAAGCAGAATACGCGACGCAGTTTCGCCGACACCATCCACAAGGTCTACGACGCTGGCATGCTGGTGACCGCGGGCTTCATCGTCGGCTTCGACACGGAAAAGAAGGGCGTGGCCGAGGGCATGATCGAAGCCATCGACGCCATGAGCATTCCCGTCGCCATGGTCGGACTGCTCACCGCGCTGCCGAATACGCAGTTGACGCGCCGGTTGGAGAAAGAGCGCCGGCTGTTGCCGTTTGAAAAGAACAAGGGCGATCAGTGCACCGGCGGGCTCAATTTCATTACGTTGCGGCCGCGCCGCGATGTACTGGCGGACTTCCGCACCGTGCTCAAGGGCGTTTACGACCCCGTGGCGTATTTTGGCCGCGTGCGGGCCATGGGCCTTGCGCTCAACCGCCCGGATCATCCTTCGAAATCGTCGCTCCGGGGCATCAAGCGCGATCTGCAGGTCGCGCTCCGATTGATGTGGTGCATGACCTTCCAGCGCCGCGACCTGACGCGGCTGTTCTGGCGCACGGCCATCGATTGCTGGCGCGGCAATCCGGGTGCGTTTGAATATGCGGTGACGATGATGTTGTTTTACCTGCACCTTGGCATGTTCGCTACTCTGCTGATCAAGGATCTCGACCGCATGATTGCCGACCTCGACCGCGAGACGGTCGAAGCCGAGCAATTCGGCGAAGGCGTTGTGCCGGCGGTGCTCGCGGTCGCGTCCGCGTGAAGTGCGCCGCGTCGCCGTGGCGCGCATCGTCCGGCGCTTGTTAAGATACTCGGCGAAACGGACAACCCCGGCGCACGTCGGTCACAGCGTCTGGTTACAACTGCTGGTGGCACGCTTCGGAGACTTTTGCTCAGGACAGCCCGGCCACGTCCGCCCATCCGATCGAGCAAAGCACGAAACCGGCTGTTCAAACGCGGCAGGGGGAGTGGTAAGACCACATCGAGGGACGGTTTCACCGCCCGCAGATTAACGCCTTGGGAGGAGTTCATGCACATTCGCACTGCGCAAAAATCCGTCGGCGCGCTGGCCGCAATCATTCTAGCGTTATCAGGGACGGCCAACGCCCAGATCGCCAACGATAAGGTCAAGATTGGCGTCCTTTCAGACCTCTCCGGTATCTATGAGTCAGGCGCTGGCAACGGTTCGGTCGAGGCGGTGAAAATGGCCGTCGAGGAATTTGGCGGCAAGGTCAAAGGCAAGCCGATCGAGGTATTGGCCGGCGATCACCAAAACAAGCCCGATCTCGGTGCATCGATCGCAAACCGTTGGTACGATGTCGACAAGGTTGATCTCATCACCGAAGTGGTCAACTCGGCGGTCGCGTTCGCGGTCCTCGACATTACCAAGCAGAAGAACAGAACATTGATTCTCGCGGGCGCCGGTTCGGCCGACTTTACCGGTAAGGCGTGCGCACCAAACAATAGCGCCCATTGGGTCTACGATACCTATGAATTGGGCGCCGCGGTCGGCGCCACCGTCCCGTTGCTTGGGAAGAAGTGGTTCTTCATCAGCGCCGACTATGCGTTCGGCGCAGCGCTGGAAGCCGGCTTGAGGCCGATGTTGGCCAAGAACGGTGCTGAAGTCGCGGGCGGCGTAAAGCACCCCCTCGGCACCAACGACTTCTCTTCCTTCGTGTTGCAGGCTCAGGCTTCCGGCGCCGATGTCATCGCCCTCAACAATGGCGGCGACGATACCGTCGCGGCGCTCAAGGGCATTCGCGAATTCGGACTGAAGGCCAAAGTCGTCGGCTTCGGCCTCGATAGTCCGCTCGCGATCAGAGCCATGGGACTTCAGATTGCGCAGGGCGCCTTTAACGTCAATCCCTGGGCGCGCCGCGACGAC
>JBGPOB010000049.1:0-15782 GCA_041487815.1 Xanthobacteraceae bacterium
AATGTTCCCGTCAGGTTGGTGTCGACGGCGGCCTTCCACTTGTCCAACGGCAGGTCCTCGAGCGGCACCGCCGGCGCGCCGATGCCGGCATTGTTGAACAGGACATCGAGCCGGCCGAAGGTTTGCTTCGTCTTCGCGAACAGCGCCTTGATCGATGCGGGATCGGCAATGTCGGCTGCAACGCTCAGGCTGTTGCCGCCCGTGGCGGCGCCTTCGCGGGCGACCTCGTCGAGCTTGTCCTTGCGGCGGCCGGCGAGCACGACGGTGAAGCCCGCGCCCATCAGTGCGAGCGCCGCGGCGCGGCCGACGCCGGTTCCGGCGCCGGTGACGAGGGCGATTTTAGCGGGCGGCGGCATCGGCGTTGCTCCCAAAAATCCCGGTCACTTGCTGGCGCTGGTGCCGCGCCCATAGGGCGGCCGCGGAATATTATTGTGGGCGGCGCGCAGCGCCGACGACCAGCGTTCGCGCAGGTCATGGAAATAGGGCTCGCCCGGCTCGATGCGGTATTTCACTTCCGCGGCGCAGGCCTCGCGCCGCGCCACCAGAATATCGAGCGGCATGCCCACGCTCAGGTTCGAGCGCATGGTCGAGTCGACCGACACGAGCCCGATCTTGAGCGCGTCGTAGAGGTCGATGTCATAGGTGATCGCGCGGTCGAGGACGGGCTTGCCGTACTTGTGTTCGCCGATCTGCAGATAAGGCGTGTCCACCGTGCATTCGATAAAATTGCCCGCCGAGTAGATCATGAACAGGCGCAGGCGGCCGCCCTTGACCTGGCCGCCGAACAGCATCGACACGTCGAACTTTACTTCGGAAGCATCGAGCGCCTTGCCTTCCATGGTGTAAATGCGCCGGATCACGCGGCCGATGAGCTGCGCCGCCGCGAACATCGACGGCGCGTTCATCAGGGTTTCGATTTCGCCGGTCTCGGCATTCTTTTCGCCTTCGGTCAGGATGCTGATGACCGTCTGGCTGATCGACAGGTTACCGGCCGACGCGATCGCCATGACCCTGTTGCCGGGGTCCTCGAACACGTGCAGCTTGCGAAAGGTCGACACGTTGTCGAGCCCGGCGTTGGTGCGGGTGTCGGCGATCATGACGAGGCCGTCGCGCACGAGGATACCGCAGCAATAGGTCATGGAGGCGGGCTTTCGTTCGGTCGGCCGTCACCGCGGTGGGCGAATGGTGTTATACCTAGCGCCGGTGCGTGACGGCAACGCAGGTCGCGCGAGGAATTGAGCGCTCACCTTAGTTCTGCGCCTGGCGGGCGGCCTGGTCGACTTCGATGCGGACCGCCAGCGCCTCGGCGCCGCCGCCGTAGCGCGTGCCCCGCACCGGCGACGCGCCGAGGTAGTCGAGCGCAGCCGCGACGCGCACATAGGCCTCGGTCGCGCTGACGCCGTTCGCCGGGTCGAACGCCACCCAGCCGAGGTCGCTGACATACGCCTCTGCCCATGCGTGCCCGGCCTCCTGCAGAACGGTGCCGTCCGCATGCCAAAGGTAGCCGCTGACGTAGCGCGCCGGCACGCCGAGCAGGCGAGCGCATGCGATGAAAACGTGACTCATGTCCTGGCAGACGCCGCGGCGAAGCGCGAACGCCTCGGCGGCCGTGGTTGAAACATGCGTCGGGTCGGTATCGAAGACGATCTCTTTATTGATCCGCGTCAGCAAGGCGTGCAGCAGGGCCAGCGTACTGTCATGCGCGCCCTGATCGCGCGCAAATTCCTTGATTGCCGCGTCCGGCTGCGTCAGCGCCGTCTCGCGCAGATAGAGGCTTGGCGGGAACCGCTCGATGGCACCCGCGATAATGCCGCCGGTGTCGCGCGTCTCGACCTCGCCGACAACCGCAATCGTGAGATCGCCGAGCGGCCCGTCGGCCGTGAACGCATGCGTGATGTTGCCAAAGGCATCCTCCTGCCGGTCGAGCCGGCAGTCGACCGAAACATCAATGCGCCAATCGATGACGTGCTGGCCGTCGTAATTTCTCGGCGTCAGCCGCAATGTCTGGATCAGGCCGGACGCCGGCACGTCGTAATGGTATCGCGTCTCGTGGCTGATATGGATTCGCATCGGATCGCGCCGTTCACACCCGCCCGCCGGGAATCCAAATCAGGCAGCCGCTCAGGCCGAAGGCTCCTTGCGCCCGGCCACCGCGGCAGAGCCGGAACCGAACACATAGCCCACGATCGTGCTGAGGATCGCGACGAAGGCGTCGTTCGATACCCAACCCTTGTTGGCCGCGGTCATCAGGATCGGAAGCAGCAGGGCCATGGCGAGGATCTGCAGCCCGTGCCGCTGCACGATCACGGCATCCTTGAAGACGAAGGCAAACAGAAGCGCGATTAACCCCAGAACGTAGGGGTAGGCCAGAACTCCGTTCTGGGTCACGATATCGATGAACGCCATCGGTCCCTCCATTTTATCCGTGCCTCAACAATACCGCGAGATCGGCCGGCAATGATACCGCCAATACGATGCAGCGCTGAAATATCCGGCGCCGTGCCGGTCAAACGAGATATTGCTGCGTCAGCGCGGCGCCGAGCTGATTATTGTCGTTGAGGAAGTCGGTGATGAATTCGTGCAGGCCGGCGCTGAAAATCTCGTCCATGCGGCTGTTCTGCAAGCGCGTGCGGATGGCGCGCGCCTGGCGCTGGGTCGCGCCCTGGCGGCCGTCGGCCTGGGCGATGTGGTCGAGGTTCTCCACGAGGTTGCCGTAGCAGGCCGCGAGCGAGCGCGGCATTTCCTCATTGAGGATGAGCAGGTCCGCGACCAGCCAGGGTTTGACGCTTTCGCGGTAGACCCAATGATAGGCCGTCAGCGCGTTGACGCTGCGCAGGATCGCTGCCCATTGGAAATAGTCGAGCGCGCCGCCGACCTTTTCCTGCGCCGGCAGCAGCAGGTGATATTTGACGTCGAGGATGCGCGCGGTGTTGTCGGCACGCTCGACGTGCACGCCGAGGCGCGAGAACCAGTAGGCATTGTTGCGCAGCATGCTGCGGTAGGCGGAACCGTCGATCAGGGTCGAGGTTTCCTGCACCCAGCGCAGAAAGCGGGCGAAATCCTCGCGCGATGACGGGCCATTGCCATAGCGGCGCAGCTCAAGCCACGCGCTGTTGATCGCGTCCCACATCGAGCTCGTGAGCGCGGTGCGCACGGAGCGCGCGTTGGTGCGCGCGGTCTCGAAGCAACTGCGGATCGAGGATGGATTGGCGGAGGAAAACGCCAGAAATTCGCTGACGTTCTGCTCATTGGCCTCGTCGAAATTGGCAAAGAATGCGCTTGTGCATCCGGCGGTCGCCACCGCCGATTCCCATTCGTTGGTGGTGCCGACGTAGGCCGTCGGCATGGCGCTCAGGCGCTGCGCGGCTTCCAGTATGCGCGCAAGATAGTCCGCGCGCTCGACATAGCGTGCCAGCCAGTAAAGGTTATCGGCTGTGCGGGAAAGCATCGCGCCTCATGAATCCAGGACCCAGGTGTCCTTGGTGCCGCCGCCCTGGCTTGAGTTGACGACGAGCGAGCCTTTCTGGAGCGCAACCCGCGTCAGCCCGCCCGGCACGATGCGGACGCGGTCGCGCCCGGTCAGCACGAACGGCCTGAAATCGACGTGGCGCGGCGCGACGCCTTCCGCGACGCAGGTTGGGCAGGTCGACAGCGCCAAGGTCGGCTGCGCGATGAAATTTCTCGGGTTCGTGCGCAGCTTGGTGCGGAACGCCGCGATCGTCGCCTTGTCGGATTGGGGGCCGATCAGCATGCCGTAGCCGCCGGAGCCGTGGACTTCCTTGATGACGAGTTCTTCGAGATGTTCGAGCGTGTAGGCGAGGTGCTCCTCCTCGCGGCAGCGCCAGGTCGGCACGTTTTTCAGGATCGGCTCTTCGCCGAGATAGAATTTCACGATCTCGGGCATATAACTGTAGACCGCCTTGTCGTCGGCGATGCCGGTGCCGACCGCGTTGGCGAGCGTGACATTGCCGGCCTGGTAGGCCGACATCAGCCCGGGCACGCCGAGCGTGGAATCCGGGCGGAACGTCAGCGGGTCGAGAAAATCGTCGTCGATGCGCCGATAGATGACGTCGACGCGCCGCGGGCCTTCGGTGGTGCGCATGTAGACGACGGCGCTGCGCACGAGAAGGTCGCGCCCCTCGACCAGCTCGACGCCGAGCTTGTCGGCGAGAAACGAGTGCTCATAGTAGGCGGAGTTGTAGATGCCGGGCGTCAGCAGGACGACGGTCGGATCCGACGACGCGGAAGGCGGCGCGACGGATTTGAGTGTCGCCAAGAGTTCGTCGGGATAGTTTTCGACCGGCGCCACGCGGTGGCGCGAGAACAGTTCCGGAAACAGCCGCATCATGATCTCGCGGTTTTCCAGCATGTAGGAGACGCCCGACGGCGTGCGCGTATTGTCCTCGAGCACATAGAACGAGCTCGCGTCGACGCGCACGATGTCGATGCCCGCGATGTGGACGTAGATGTCGTGCGGCACGCGCTGGCCGTTCATTTCCGGCCGGAAGACCGGATTCTGGAATACCAGGTCTTCCGGCACGATTCCGGCGCGCAGAATTTCCCGGCGCGTATAGACGTCCTTGATATAGGCGTTGAGCGCGCGCACCCGCTGCTCGAGACCGCGTTTCACCACTACCCACTCGTCGTTGGCGATGATGCGCGGCACGACGTCGAAAGGGATCAGCCGCTCCGTGGAGTCCGGCTCGCCATAAACCGCGAATGTGATGCCGAAACGCCGGAACAGGAATTCCGCCTCGCGCCGACGGCGGTCGAGCGCGTCCGCAGGCAACTCGCCGAGCCAACGATTCAATTCCGCGTAGGCCGGGCGCACCGCTCCGCCCGGCAGGGTCATTTCGTCAAACGCGATCGCCATCGGCAAATCCTGCCAACCCACGCAGGGCAGGGGATTTTACGCACAAATGCCAAACCCCGCACGCTGTTCGGTGCAAACCGCGGGCCAACCGGGAACGCCGCTGGCAGCCCGCCGCACGCGTGCGCCAAGCGTGCGCCTGCTGCGCGCCGTTTGGCGGTTGTGTCGTTTTGCCTCATATTTGGGCGGGAATTGGTTATTGTCGCGGCGGCTGCCGCGGCGGGGCCCGCGGGCGGCTTGAGCGGGCCGGGGCGCCGCGCTAGACGGTTTTCGAAATTCGGGGAACGGGAATGGATGCGGCCGGCGGCGATGATGGGATTGTCTCTGCCGCCGTGCTTGTCATCGGCGATGAAATCCTCTCCGGCCGCACCAAGGACAAGAACATCGGCTTCATCGCGGAATATCTGACGGCGATCGGCATCGAGCTGCGGGAAGTGCGCGTCGTCCCCGATGTCGAGGAAGAAATCGTCGCCGCGCTGAACGCGTTACGCGAACGCTACACCTACGTTTTCACGACCGGCGGCATCGGCCCGACGCACGACGACATCACCGCCGACAGCGTCGCCAGGGCGTTTGACGTTCCGATTGATGTGGACAAGCGCGCCGTCGCGCTGTTCCGCCAGCGCGCGCCCACGCTCGAACTCAACGAGGCGCGGTTGCGCATGGCGCGCATTCCTGCCGGCGCCGATCTCATCGAGAACAAGATTTCGACCGCGCCTGGATTTCGCATCGGCAACGTGATCGTGATGGCCGGCGTGCCGGCGATCATGCAGGCGATGCTGGACGCCGTGGCGGGCACGCTGCGGACCGGCGCGAAAATGCTCTCGGAAACCGTGCTTGCGAACGCGCGCGAAGGCGACATCGGCACGCCGCTCGGCGAAATCGCCAAGGCCAACCCCGATGTTATCATCGGCAGCTACCCGTTCTTCGACGGCAAGGGACCGAACACCAATATCGTCGTGCGCTCGCGCGATGCGCGCAAGCTCGCGGCGGCGAAAGGCGCCGTCGAGACCATGCTGGCGCAGATCAAGCCGCGCTAGCGAACGGTTTATCGAGGATGCGATGTTGCGCCATACCCATACTCGCCTCAGTCGGACCGTGGCCGCCATTGGGGCGTCGGCCATGCCACCGATTCCGCTTTTGTGGATCGTCGGCACGTGGGGTCCGATTTACGGCTGCGGCATGGATTATGCGTTCACGCGCGTGCCAGGAACCCGAAGTCGCGCTATATCGAGGTGACGGCGTTTCATCTCAACATGGCGGAGGCTGCGCAAGCGCAGGTGATCCAATGGCTGAAGTTGCTGTAACCGATCAGCCGTCCCCGGCACCGGATAAAACCTTTCCAGTGTCCTGGGACGAATTTCACCGCGACGCGCGCGCGCTGGCGTGGCGATTGGCAAGCGCTGGCCCGTTCGAGGCCGTCGTAGCGGTGACGCGCGGCGGCCTGGTGCCGGCCGCGATCGTGGCGCGCGAGCTGGGCATCCGGCTGATCGAGACGGTGTGCGTCGCGAGCTACAACCACCAGACCCAGGGAGAACTGACGCTGCTGAAATCGGTCGCCCCCGATATCGTCAAACTCGGCGGCGGCGAGGGCCGGGGTGTGTTGATCGTCGACGATCTGGTCGATACCGGCAAGACGGCGAAAATCGTGCGCGATATCTTGCCGCGGGCGCATTTTGCAGCCGTATTCGCAAAGCCGATGGGACGACCGATGGTCGATACGTTCATCACCGAGGTGTCGCAGGACACCTGGATTTTCTTTCCCTGGGATACCGGCCTTGCGTTCCGGCCGCCGATCCGGGGCGGGGGCTGACACGGACCGGGCTGATTGCGTCACCAGTGCGACGGCATGCTTGATCGTGCGTTGGGAAGGCGCAGCGCCGGCGCGCGATCGGCAACAGTGAACGCCGGTTTTGCGTCCGATCGCGCGCTGGCTTATAGAGTTGACGCATGATCTTGTCGGCGAACCAATTCCACTTCGCCGGATCAGGTGCTGCGAACCAGCATCGCGAGGGCGTGGCGGAACCGGTATACGCAGCAGACTTAAAATCTGCTTCCCATTGGGAGTGAGGGTTCGAATCCCTCCGCCCTCACCAAACGCGATGGCGCGCGCGCATACGCCCGGGTGAGCGACATTGAGCTGGCGAAATTGAGCGGACGAATGAATTTGCGGACGGTCGCGCTGGTGTTGAACGTGGCGGCCGCGGTCATCGTCGGCGCGCTCTTCGCGCTCCGTCCCGATCTCGATCTCGCCATCACCGGCATGTTCTTCGATCCGGCGTCGCGCAGCTTTCCGCTGGCGAGCGATCCGCTGATCGAGGGGATGCGGACGGCCAGTACCGTCGCGGTGTGGATCTGCGTCGCCTCCGTGCCGCTGGCGATGCTGTGGGCGTGGCTCGTTCCGGCGCGCTCGCCGGCGATCAATTCGCGCGTCCTCGTGTTCCTCGCCGTGACGCTTGCACTTGGCCCCGGACTTCTGGTCAACGGCATACTCAAGGAGCACTGGTCGCGCCCGCGGCCCGGACAAGTAGCGCAGTTCGGCGGCACGGAAAAATTTGTGCCGTGGTGGGACGTGCGCGGGACCTGCGACAAGAATTGTTCGTTTGTCTCCGGCGAGGTTTCGGCGGCGGCGTGGACGCTGGCGCCCGCCATCCTCGTTCCCGGGGCGCTGGGTTACGTGGCGATTGCCGGCGCGCTGGCGTTCACCGTCGCAACCGCATTTCTACGGCTGGCGGCCGGCGGACATTTTTTCAGCGACGCGGCGTTTGCGCTGATCATGACGGCGCTGCTGATCTGGGTTAGCTATGGCGTCGCGTTTCGCCGATCGCGCACTACGGCAAAAATGTGACTTAATTGCAGCGTCATTATGGTACACTCCGCACGTGCATATTAACTATTTTTCGACGAATGGGTTTACACAAAATTAACCAGAACTAGTCTCGCACCTGAGAGCAGGGCTCGGGTGGTATGGCAATGACGATCATGCAGAAAATGGCGGCGCCGGTTACGGCGCCCGCGGCGGAGAACGCCTTCCCAGGCAGCCGCGAGGATGTGCTCGGCGCGATCCGCGCCGTCGCGGGTACCTTGCCGCAAATTGATCTTGAATATGAACCGGCCATTCGCACGTTGTGGGTCACGCTCAAGCCGGAACCCAAACCGGTGTTTACGCTGGCCTGCGGTGAAAGCGTTCTGCGGGTATTGCGGTCGACGATCGACCTGTGGCCGGATCCGAACCGTTCGCCGGTCCTGTTTCTGGCCTACCGCGGCGTCGGCCCGGTCTATGCGCTCGGCGGCGATCTCGATTTCTATCTCGAATGCCTCGCCAAGAACGACCGCGCGGCGCTCGAGTACTATGCCCACCTCGCCGTCGACATCATGGCGCTGAATGCATCGAGCCTTGGCCGGCGCGTCGTCACCATCGCCAATATTCACGGCAAGGCGCTGGGCGGAAGCATCGATCCGCCGCGCTCGTGCAATATCATGATCGCGGAGGAGAACGCACGCTTTGGCTATCCGGAAGTCGCGTTCAATCATTTTCCGATCGCTGCCGTGCCGATTCTGTCGCGGCGGCTTGGAATCGTCGTCGCCCAGAGAATCTTGATGTCGGGCGCAGAATACTCCGCGCACGAGTTCCACAAGATGGGCGTCATCGATGAGGTCGTGCCGCAGGGCAAGGGCGAGGCGCTGGTCCGCGACTATGCGTCGCGCAGCCTGCCAAGCCACTCCGCGCGGGTCGCGCTGTTCGCCGAATTCTGCCTGCATGCCGGCGATTTCGAACAAGAGCTCGTGCATGCGGCGAAAATCTGGATCGACCATATCCTCAGGCTGCGGCCGATCGACATCGCTAAGCTGCAGCGCATTGTTCAGATTCAGGACAAGATGCTGTCGCGGCTCTACCGCAACCAGGCCGCATCCCCGTCCACAGCCGTAGCCACGGTCGCGCCGACGGGTTAGCGGCGAGGCCGCGCAAGCGCGCACCATCGATTCCTCGCCCTATCCGAGGACCCGTCCCGGCGGCGCATATGCGCGGCCCGCCGCTGTGCGCGTTTAGCTAAACGCAAAACAAGATACGCGCCGCGCCTGAATGGGCTCGGCTCCTTCACGACTATACCGGCACCGTGGCGGCGGTTCGCCGACGAGATCGGGCGGCAGCCTCGATGCGGCACCGGCTTCGCGGCGCAAGTAGCCGAAATATCAGCGAAAAGACCAAGCACTGCGCGATCCGGCCAATGGAAACTTAAGCTTACTGCTAGCGTCATTGATTCAACTTGATCGAACCAACTCTTTCTTAAGCCCCTACAATTAGTTCTGATCGCGTACTTCGCTGATAACGATGTTCCGGCGCGTGCAGCCCAAACCCGGGACAGCCAACACAGAGATATCAGACGTGCGCTTTTTCGGCGATTTTCTTGCAAATCCACGGCGGTACGTCGGTACAATGCGCGCGCGCATCGCTGCGATGCTTGCGTGTGCCGCCGCGCAGCGCAAAGCGGCCGACCTCGATCACGAACGTTACCGGTTACTCGTCGCTTCGCTGTTTGGATCGCCCGCAACGCTTGTACTGGGCGCAATCATCGGCGCGCTGCTGCCCTATTTCTCGTGGTCGGTGTCGGGGCAGCGCGTCTTTGTGGTTCTTACGGTTGCCGCGCTCGTCACGCTTGCGCTTCGCGTTGTGACGATCATCAGATTTCGGCTCGGCAGCCGATCATCCGACCAAATTGACCAAATCAAGCGCTGGGATCGCGAGTATTTTGTCGGGGCGACCGCCGCCAGCATCATTCTCGGGCTGAACGGCTATTTTGCGTTGACGCATACGCACGCCACGGCGCTTCACGTCATTACAATTGCCTCGACGATCGCGTTTGCTTCGGGTTACGTCGCGCGCAACGCGGGCCGGCCGAACTTTGTGTTCGTCCAGTTGTTCGGCTCCTGTGTCCCACCCGCGGTCGGACTTTTTCTGGCGGACGAACCGCATTTCCAGGCCATCGGCTACTTCATGATCCTGTTCATCGTGACGAGCGTCACGATTACGTTGTCGATCAACCGGAATCTTCTCGAACTGGCCGCGGCCCACAAAAGAACCCGCACGCTCGCCGAGACGCTTCGCCATCAGAACATCACCCTTGACTCGGCACTGAACTCGATGACGCGCGGGCTGGTGATGTTCGATGCCGACCTTCGCCTTGAAATCTGCAACTCCAATTTCGCGGAACTCTACACCTTGCCCAAGGACGCCACCGGACCGGGCACGCCGCTCGAGGTCATCGCGAGCGCGCTGGTCGAGGGCCACGTGCTTGCCCCTGCGTCCGCCGGAGATGTCGCGGCGCTGTGCCGGCGCGTGCTCGACATGCGTCAGCCCGCGACGCTCGAAATCATGACCGAACGCGGTCAGGCATTCGTCATTTCGGTCGATCTCACGCCCGACAACGGCATCCTGATGCTCACCGAGGATGCCACCGCGCGCAAGGCGATTGCGGCGCAGATCGAGCGCATGGCGCGGTTCGACAGCCTCACTGGTCTCGCCAACCGCTTCACCTTCAACGAAGCCTTGCGCAGGGCGTGTCACGCCGTCAACGACCAGGCGTTTGCCGTTCTCTATATCGACCTCGACAATTTCAAGCACATCAACGACAGCCTCGGGCACGATTCCGGCGACCGGCTGCTGACCGCCATGGCCAGGCGCCTGAGCGGGTTCAGCCGGCAGGGCGATCTGCTCGCGCGGCTCGGCGGCGATGAATTCGTCGTGCTGCATTCCGGCGGGTCGGCACAATCCGCGCATGATCTGGCCCAGCGCATCATCAATTCGATGACCGCGCCGTTCGAGATCGAAGGCAACACCATTTACGTCACGACCAGCATCGGCATCGCGATGTCGCCCGAACACGGCAGCGACCCCATGGAAGTCCTGCGCGCCTCCGACATCGCGCTTTACGCGGCCAAGGCCGCCGGCCGCAATACGGTGGCGAAGTTCGATCCCTCGATGGCGGAAGCGCTTTGTCAACGGCGTGAAATCGAGAACGATCTGCGCGAAGCCTGCCAGACCGGCCGGCTGTTCCTGCACTACCAGCCGATTGTGGAGCTCGCCACGGGGCGCGTGACCTCGTGCGAGGCGCTGATGCGCTGGAAGCATCCGACCAAGGGCATGATCCCGCCGGACGTGTTTATTCCGATCGCCGAACAGACCGGGCTGATCGCGGAAATGGGAAGCTGGGTCATTCGCCAGGCGTGCATGGACGCGGCCAACTGGCCCGAACATATTGCGATATCGGTCAACATTTCCGCCTTCCAGTTCAAGGACCCCAAGCGGCTGATCGATACGGTGAAGGACGCACTGCTCATGAGCCGACTCGATCCGAACCGGCTCGAGCTTGAAGTGACGGAATCGCTGCTGATCGAGGATCGCAAAACGACGCTCGAGGCCATCCGCGCGCTGCGCCGCATCGGCGTGCGCTTCTCGCTCGACGATTTCGGCGCGGGCTATTCATCGCTGGCCTATCTCGCGCGCTATCCCTTCTCGCGCGTCAAGATCGACCGCAGCTTCGCCGAAAACGTCACCTCCGATACGCCGTCGCGCTCGATCATCGAGGCGGTATGCCAGCTCGCACGCCGCCTCGGCTTGCACGTTGTCGTCGAGGGCATCGAGACCGAGGAGCAGCGGCGCGAGGTCGTAAAGCTCGGCGCCGAGCAGGCCCAGGGCTATCTGTTCGGGCGGCCGGAGGCGGCCGACGTGCTGATGCCTCGCCTGCTGAAGGCGGCCTGAGCCAACGCGCTGCGCGCGACCCGCAAAAGCTGATGACTTATCGGGATCACACGCAATGTGAGGCATCGTGGGCGTCGCCGGCCCCAACTTGGGTTGATCAGACTCTTGGTTCAATCGAACGGATAGACGCCGGGCTGCGCGTGAAAGGCATGCGCGATGCCGTGCATGCCGGATCGCAGCATGGCGGCCCATGACTCGCGCGTCGTCGCCCCGATATGCGGGGAGCCGAGGAAATTGGGGACGTCGAGCAACGGGTTGCCATTGGCGGGTTCGACCGCGAACACGTCGAACGCCGCTGCCGCGATCCGTCCGCTTTCGAGGCGGCTTTTAAGCGCGCCTTCGTCCACGATGTTGCCGCGCGCGCAGTTGATCAGCACGGCACCGGGTTTCATCCGGTCGAGCACCGCGCCGTTGTAGAGGCCGATGGTCGTGGCATTGCGTGACAGGTGAATCGTGAGCACATCCGAACGCGCCCACAATTCCTCGGCATCGACTTTCTCCACGCCGAACTGGCGGTAGAAGTCCGAAAAATCGACCCGGTCGCAGGCGAGGATCCTGACCCCATAGGGCTGCAGCAGCTTGACCACTTCCTTGCCGATGTGGCCGCAGCCGTGAATCCCGACGGTGCGCCCGCGCAAATCGACGCCAAATCCCGTCGGCCCCTTCCATTCGCCGCGGCGCAGCGTGGCGGCGAAGACTTGAACGCGCCGCAGCGCAAACACCATGTAGCAAACCGCGAGCTCCGACACCGACACTTTGTTGATGCCCGCCGCCCACCACATCTTGATGCCATGCTTGTTGAGGATCGCGGGATCGATGTGATCGACGCCCGCGGAACACAGCGAGACGATCTTGAGATCAGGCAATGCGGCGCAGACCTTCTCGGTGAAGCGGTCGAGCCCGATGACCGCGGTGTCGTAGCCTTGCAGGTATTCGATCAAGGCGTCTTCGCCGAGGGGGCGGCGCTCGCTGCGAAACTTCGTGCCCGGATAGGCGGTGGCGAACTCGGACTTGAGTTCCGGAAAAAAATCGAAATAGGCGGGTGTGACGGCGACGCGAGGCATGGGGCGTTCCAGGAAGCGGGATTCAGCGCGGGTTTGCGGCGGCGCACGCTAACAGCGGGCCTCGACCTTTGAAAGCCGACGGCTTGTGGCGGTGCGGGGGCGACATCGGTGCCATCTTGCGTGTGGGCCGCACGGATTGCACGCGAGGTGCGCAATCCCGGCCGGGTCGGAAACTTTTCGGTAACCACGACCCGCATCCGCTCGATCGCGCGCAGGCACTTCTTCCCGGCGGTGGCCGCCATCTAACGCGCTGTTAAATGACTTGGGTTAGATAATTGCATCACTAGCACTTGGGGTGAAGGCGTCATCATCATGGATGCAGCGGCAGAAAGCCGTGAATTTTTGCGTTCACGCTCCGGACGGGGGTTCGTGGCGTATCTGCTGGTGTGCGCGACGCTGTCCGCCGCCGTCGGCTATGGCTTCTTTTATTTCAGCCTGAACTGGTTCAAGGAGCACAAGTCCGAGGAAAATTTCATCGCTCTGCGCCTGGTGGACGCATTCGTCACCAACTACTCGGCGGTACGTACGCAAATCGGCAAGGATGCGCCGGTGCCGGCGACGTTCCGTGCGCACTCGATCGAGGCCTTCAACAAGGGACACGACGGCGCCGCCGAATTCCGGCTACGCTGGGTTGGGCGCGAGGGGCGTGCGATCAAGACGCCGCCGACCGACGCCGCCATGGCGGGCACCATCGAGCAATTCGCAGCCGACCCGGATGCCAGGCCGGTCGCGAAGTTCCTGGACGTCGGCAGGCAACGGGCCTTCCGCACCATCTATCCGTCCTACGCGCGCGAACAGAGTTGCGTCGACTGCCACAATGCGCTGCAACCGGATGCGCATTGGCAGCTCAACGACCTGATGGGCGCATTCGCGATCGATGTTCCCGTCGGCGCTTATCTCACGAGCATCCGAATACAAAGCGCCGGACTCGGGATTGCCCTGTTGCTGGCGCTAGCGATTGCCGGGCATGTGTTTTTCAACCAGCACCACCAGCAGATGAACGAGCGCGAAGTCGCGCACGCCGAGCTCGGCCGCACGCAACGCTTCCTTGACACGATCATCGAGAACGTGCCCGCGATCCTTAGCGTCAAGGATGCGCGGCAGCAGACTTATGTGCTCGTCAATCGCGCGGCCAGCAGTTTGTTCGGCCTTGCTCGTGACGCCATGATCGGCCGGCGCGTGCACGAACTGTTTCCGAAAGAGCAGGCCGACTATTTCCACGCGCGCGACCGCGAGGCGATTGAGTTGAACGGGCCGCCGGTTGTCCATGAGCATGTCGTGACGTCGCCGCGCGATGGCGCGCGCATTCTCGCAACCACGAAGCTGACGCTTCCCGCCGATGACGGCACGCCGGAGTATCTGTTGAGCTTTTCCGAGGACGTCACCGATCGCAAGCGCGCGCAGGCGCAGGTCGCGCACATGGCGCGGCACGATGCGCTGACCAACTTGCCCAACCGCGTCGCCTTTTCCGAGCACCTTGCGACCACGCTGCGGCAGGCGAAGGTAAGCGGGAGCCCGTTTGCGGTGCTGTGCCTCGACCTCGACCGCTTCAAGGAAGTCAACGACGTGTTCGGCCATGCCGTCGGCGACGCGCTGTTGCGCGAGGTCGCGAACCGGTTGCAGGCGGTTGCCGAGGGCGCCTTCTTCGCGCGGCTTGGCGGCGACGAGTTCACCTTCGTGACGCCGTGCGGTCCGGAGCCGGCGACCGCGGAGGCGCTTTCGGACCGGCTGCATCAAGCGCTCACCGGCAACCTGGTGGTGGATGGCCATACGCTACGCACCGGCCTGAGCATCGGCGTCGCGGTCTATCCGACAGACGGTATGAACGAAGCCGAATTGCTCAGCGACGCCGACGCTGCTCTCTACCGGTCGAAGGCTGACGGCCGCGGCAAGACGCACTTCTTCGAAAACGAAATGGACATGCATCTGCGCGAACGCCGCGCCATGCAGCACGAGCTGCGCACCGCGATCGAGCGCGGCGAACTGAGCCTGCACTACCAGCCGCAGTTGCGCATCGGCGGCGGGGTGGTTGGCCTCGAAGCCTTGTGCCGGTGGAACAACGCGACGCGTGGTTCTATTTCGCCCGGCGTATTTATACCGCTCGCGGAAGAGAGCGGGTTGATCATTCCGATCGGCGAATGGGTGCTGCGCGAGGCGTGCCGCGAAGCCGCGTCCTGGCCGCGTCCGCTCAGCGTGGCGGTCAACCTGTCGCCGATCCAGTTCCGGCACGGCGACCTCGTCGGGCTCGTGCATTCGGTGCTTCTGGAGACCGGGCTTGCCGCCAACCGGCTCGAACTTGAAATCACCGAAGGCGTCCTGGTCGAGGACTTCGCGCGCGGCGTATCCGTCCTGCGGCGGCTCAAGGCGCTCGGCGTGCGGATTGCGATGGACGATTTCGGCACCGGCTATTCGTCGCTGTCCTATCTGCAGTCGTTTCCCTTCGACAAGATCAAGATCGACCAGTCGTTCATCTCCAACATCAGCACCAATCCGCAGTCCGCCACCATCGTGCGCGGCGTGGTCGGGCTGGCGCGCGGGTTGCATTTGCCGGTGCTGGCGGAAGGCGTCGAAACCGAGGATCAGCTGGCGTTCCTGACCAAGGAATCCTGCGACGAGATCCAAGGCTACCTGATCGGACGACCGCAGCCGATCGAAAAATACGCCGAACTGGTCGGCCGCGCGCCGGCGGCGCTTGCCGCACCCGCGACGCTCCGCGCGACGGCCTGAAGCATCCTCAACGGGTCAGGGCATGACCGCTTGGCGCTGAACCCGGCGCAAGGAATCTCAATCCATCATCCTTAGAGTCCGGCCCGAAATGAAAACAGTGCGGCAGCATACCCTCCCCCCGCGAGCACTTGCGAGTGGTGGGGAGGGTCGCGAGTGAAACGAGCGGGGTGGGGGGTAGCCTTGTGCTGCATTCCCCCCCCACCCCCGACCCCTCCCCACCCTTGTAATAGCGAACTCGCTTATCGTCGGCCTGTTCCGAAAGGAATGGCCTGCTGCGGATTGCAGTCCGCGACAGGCGGCTGGCGATCGGATCGAGCCCACCCTGAGCAGTTTGTGGCTGCCCCGTAGCATGATCGCGCCA
>JBGPOB010000050.1:0-15365 GCA_041487815.1 Xanthobacteraceae bacterium
CCTGGAGTTCGAGCAGTCGGTCGAGGCGACCTACTGGGAAAGCCTCGATCAGATGCTGGCGCGCATGGATTTCATCTCGGTCAATTGCCCGCATACGCCGGCGACCTATCACCTGTTGTCGGCGCGCCGGCTCAAGCTGATCCGGCCGGAGGCCTATATCGTCAACACCGCGCGCGGCGAGATCATCGACGAAAACGCGCTGGCCCGCATGATCGAGGCCGGCGAATTGGCCGGCGCCGGGCTCGATGTGTTCGAGCATGAACCGGCGGTCAATCCGCGGCTGGTGCGCCTTGCCAGGACCGGCAAGGTGGTGCTGCTGCCGCATATGGGATCGGCGACGCTCGAAGGCCGTATCGACATGGGCAACAAGGTGATTATCAACATTCAGACCTTCCTCGACGGCCACAAGCCGCCGGACAGAGTCTTGCCGTCGATGTTGTGAGCTTGACCGCTACAAGGCTATTCCCGCTATCGTTTCGAACGCGCGTGCATCGACAGATCGTGAATGGTCGGCCGCTCGCCTGACAGCGGGTTCGCCGCATCCCACGCGTAGTTCAAAGTCTCAAACCGCATCGACCGCGCGTCGATCATCAACAGCCGCCCGACCAGGCCCTCGCCAAAGCCGACGATCTCGCGGATGACTTCCAGCGCCATCAGCGAACCGACGACGCCGGTCAATGCGCCAAGGATGCCGGCCTCAGCGCAGGCCGGCACGGTGCCGGGCGGCGGCGCTTCCGGGAACAGGCAGCGATAGCTTGGATTCATCCGCCCATCGGCATTGCGCTCGTGCGCGCGCAGCGTCGTCAGCGTGCCGTCGAAAACGCCGACGGCGCCGGTCACCAGCGGCCGCCTGGCGAAATAGCACGCATCGGAGACGAGATAGCGGGTCGCGAAATTGTCCGAGCCGTCAGCGACGATGTCGTATCGCGACACCAATTCAAGCGCATTGCCTGCCGCAAGCCGCAGCGGATGCGCCTCGACCGCGACATGCGGATTGAGCCGCGCGATCGCCGCGGAAGCGCTTGCGACTTTCGCCTGGCCGACATCGGCCGTCGCGTGAATCACCTGCCGCTGCAAGTTCGACAGCGACACGGCGTCGTCATCGACGACACCGAGCGTGCCGACGCCGGCGGCGGCGAGATAAAGCAGCGATGGCGCCCCCAGTCCGCCCGCCCCGACCACGAGCACGCGCGCGCGCTTGAGCGCGGCCTGGCCGGGGCCGCCGACCTCGCGCAGCACGATATGGCGCGCATAGCGCTCGAGTTCCTCGCCGTTCAAAATTTCGCGATCTTGCACCATATCCATGCGCCATCACGCGCTGCCCCGTGTCCGTGGTCAAGCGCGGATTTGGCCGGTTGCGCCGCCTTATTCTTAAGATAGGCTTTCGACGGGCCCGTTCGGGAGAAGGTAGTCATGCGAATTGTTGTCGCGGCGGCGCTGCTTGGCTTCACCGTGCCAGCGTGGGCGCAGGCCCCCGCGCCGCCGGCAAAGCCTTCCGCGCCGGCTGCACAGAGCAAGAAGCCGCCGGCCACCAACGCCGCCAAGAACGGTTATGACGCGATGTCGCTCGCCGAGCGCGCTGCGCTGCAGTTCGACCTGATCTGGACCGGCGATTTCAACGGCATCGCCGACGGCGTCTGGAGTGAGCGATCGCTGGCCGCAGTCAAGGCCTACCAGAAGCGCAAGGGCGGCAAGGAATCTGGCGCGTTGACGGATGAAGAACGCGCCGCGCTCGCGGCCGCCGCCAAGGCCAAGCAGGACGAAGTCGGCTGGCGGATCGTCAACGACGACAGCGGCGCACGGCTCGGCGTGCCGGACAAACTGGTGCCGCAATCCGCCAAGGGCAAGAGCGGCGGACACTGGCAGTCCGCGCACGGCGAAGTGCAGATTGACGTGTTCCGTGAGCGCGCACCGGCGACGCTGCGCATCGTTTACGACAACGAGCGCAAGAACCCCTCCCGCAAGATCGAATACAATGTGTTGCGGCCGGATTTTTTCGTAATTTCCGGATTGCAGGGCTTGAAGAAATTCTACATGCGCGCGCAGGCATCGGGCAACGAAGTCCGCGGCGTGCTCGTGCGCTACGATCAGGCGGTGGAAGGGATCATGGACCCGGTCGTGGTCGCGATCTCGGGCGCGTTCACGCCGTTTCCTTCGGCGGCGCAGGCCGGCGCCGGACCGGCGTCGAAGCGCATGGTCGAATATGGCTCCGGCGTCATCGTCGGCGCATCCGGTGAAATCGTCACCGATCGCGATACGGTCGACGGCTGCCAGACGGTCGTGGCCGCCGGTATTGGCAATGCCGACCGCGTTTCCGACGATCAGCAATCTGGACTGGCGCTGCTGCGCGTCTATGGGGTGCGCGAACTCAAGCCGCTGGCGCTCGGTGCTGCGCCGGGCGCGGACATCGTGCTCGTCGGAATCGCCGATCCGCAATCGCAGGACGGCAAGGCCGCGATTTCGACCGTCAAGGTGCGCGTACAGGCATCAGGCGGCTCGCCCGCGATTGACCCGCCACCGCCTCCTGGGCTGGCGGGCGCCGCGGCTATCGATGCGGAGGCCGGCTTCGTCGGCATTGCCGTGCGCCGGCCCCAGGTCGTTGCCGGGCCCGCGAGCGGCGGCGCGGCAACGGTACTCGCACCGGTCGATGCGATCCGGCGCCTGCTCGGCGCGAGCGGCGCGGCTGCGACGTCGGGGCGCGCGAGTGTCGATTTTGCAAAAGATTCGGTTATCCGCGTGATCTGCGTGCGAAAATAAAATTTGGTGCGTTCAGGAGTTCCTGAATTTCGCCGGCCGCTTTTCCACGAACGCCGCCATGCCCTCCTTTTTATCGTGGGTGCCGAACAGCGCATGGAATGTACGCCGCTCGAAGTGAATGCCCTCGGCCAGAGACGTTTCGAAGGCGCAGTTGACCGTCTCCTTTGCCGCCATCAGCGCCGGCAGCGACATCGACGCAATCGCCTCGGCGGCCTTCATCGCTTCGTCCATAAGGTTCGCGAGCGGCACCACGCGCGCCACAAGGCCCGCGCGCTCCGCGTCCGCCGCATCCATCATGCGGCCAGTGAGGATCAGGTCCATGGCCTTGGCCTTGCCGATGGCGCGCGTGAGCCGTTGCGTGCCGCCCATGCCGGGAATGACGCCGAGCTTGATTTCCGGCTGGCCAAATTTGGCATTGTCGGCGGCGATGATAAGATCGCATTGCATCGCGATCTCGCAGCCACCGCCGAGCGCGAAGCCCGCCACCGCCGCGATCACCGGCTTGCGCGCCTGCGATGGCGGGTTCCAGTCGGCGGCGAAGTTGCCCATGAACGCGTCTATATAGGACTTGTCGGCCATTTCCTTGATGTCGGCGCCGGCGGCGAACGCCTTCTCCGAGCCAGTGACGACGATGCAGGAAATTCTGGGATCGGCTTCGAACGCCGCAATAGCTGCGGAAAATTCCTTGATCAGCGCGGCGTTGAGTGCGTTGAGCGCCTGCGGCCGATTGAGGCAGATGATCCCGACCTTGCCCTTGGTTTCGACCAAAACATTCTCATAGCTCATGGGGCACCTCGCATGGGAATTCTATTTCTGGCACACCGGACAGAAGAACGTCGAGCGTCCCGTCTGCACGATCCGCCTGATGACGCCCTTGCAGCCCGGCGTCGAGCATTTCTGTCCCTCGCGATCGTAGACCCGAAAGTGGTGCTGAAAGGTGCCGAGCTCGCCGTCGGTCTGCCGATGGTCGCGCAGCGAGGAGCCACCTTGCCTGATCGCGTCATGCAGCACCGCCTTGATCGCGTCCACGAGTTTTTCCGCGCGGTCGTTCGGCTCGCCGGCCTTTGTAGCAATAGTCGATGCCTTTCGCCTGGGCGAGACGTGCGCGCGATGCAGCGCCTCGCAGACATAGATGTTGCCAAGCCCCGCGACCACGCGCTGATCCGATAGTGCGGCCTTGAGGCTCGTGTTCTTGCCGCGGCAGGCGCGCGCCAGCATCGCGGCGTCGAACGCATTTCCAAGCGGCTCCGGCCCGAGCGAGCGCAGCATCGGTTCCGCATCGAGGTCCTTGCGCGCAATGAGTTTCATGAAGCCGAAGCGGCGCGGATCGTTGAAGGTGATCGTGGCGCCCGACGACATCCGAAACACGACGTGGTCGTGGCTCCCGTCCTTCGAGCGTTCGTGATGAAATTGTCCCGCGGTGTCTTGGTGATTGCCGGCTTTGACGTGGAAGGACCCCGACATGCCCATGTGCATCATCAGCACTTCGTCGGAGGACAGATCGGCCAAGAGGTACTTCGCCCGGCGGCCGAGGCCGCGCACGGTCTTGCCCTCAAGCCGCGCGACGAAGTTTTTCGGCAGCGGGAACCGCAGGTCCGGCCGGCGCGCCAGCACTTCCGTAAAGCGCGCGCCTTCCATCGCGGGCTGCAGGCCGCGGCAAACGGTTTCGACTTCGGGCAGTTCGGGCATGGCGCGAGTATGGTTAATCGGGCATGCAGACATAGCCTTTCGGGGTGTCTCGCGCTATGGTCCGCGGCATGAGCGAAACGACAAACTTCGGCTTCCACCGGGTGCCCCTCGACGACAAGCAGGCGCTGGTCGACGACGTATTTTCGTCGGTGGCGGGCCGCTATGACCTGATGAACGATCTCATGTCCGGCGGGCTGCATCGCGCCTGGAAAGACGCGCTGGTGACCGCCATAAACCCGCCCCGCAACGATCGGCCGTTTGCGCTCATCGATGTTGCGGGCGGGACCGGGGATATCGCATTTCGCGTCGTCGCCGCGGGCGGCGCCGGCACACGCGCCACCGTCTGCGACATCAACGCCGAGATGTTGGCCGTTGGCCGCGCACGCGCCGCCGCCCACGTGCGCGGCGATGCCGTCACCTTCGTCGAGGGCAATGCCGAGGCGCTGGCGTTTCCCGACCGGAGCTTCGACGCCTATGTCATCGCCTTTGGCATTCGCAATGTGCCGCGCATCGAAGCCGCGCTCGAGGAAGCCTGGCGCGTATTGAGAATCGGCGGACGCTTCCTGTGCCTGGAATTTTCGACGGTGGATGTGCCCGGCCTTGACGCGCTCTATGAGCTTTACGCATTCAATGCGATCCCGGCGATCGGCCGCGCGGTGACGGGGGACGCCGACTCCTACCGCTATCTTGTCGAATCGATCAAAAAATTCCCGCGGCCGCAGATCTTCGCCGACATGATCGCGGCGGCCGGTTTCCGCCGCGTCAAATTTACGCCGATGACCGGCGGCATTGTCGCGCTGCACTCGGGCTGGCGCTTGTGATTGCTGGTGTCTCGCACTCCCTGCGCCTCATGCGCGCCGGCTATGTCTTTGCGCGCGAAGGCGTGTTCGGGCTGGTCGATCCCGCGGCTCTGCCGCCGCCGGGACGTCTGGCGCTGCGGCTCGCCAGGCTGATCGAGCGGCGCGGCAACGCCGCCGGAACGCTGCGGATTTCGGCGGCGCTGACGGCGCTGGGGCCAACCTATGTCAAGCTTGGCCAGTTTCTGGCGACCCGGCCAGACGTCGTCGGCGCCGCCATCGCGCGCGACCTGGAGAGCCTGCAGGACAAGATGGCGCCATTCGGCCAGGCCGAGGCCGAAGCCGCGATCGCGCACGCCTTCGGCAAGCCGGTCTCGGAGGTGTTTGAGTCGTTCGGGCCAGCGGTCGCCGCCGCCTCGATTGCGCAGGTGCATCGGGCACGGACCAGGGACGGCCGTTTGGTCGCGGTCAAAGTCTTGCGGCCCGGCGTGGAGCAGCGCTTCAAGACCGACCTCGCCGCATTCTATTTCGCGGCGCGCAGCGCGGAGAATTTTTCCACCGAGGCGCGCCGGCTACGGCTGATCGAGGTCGTCGACACGCTGGCGCGCTCGGTGACGATTGAAATGGACTTGCGGCTGGAAGCCGCGGCGGCATCCGAACTGGCCGAGAACACCAAGGACGATCCCGATTTCCGGGTGCCGGCGGTCGACTGGAATTTGACAACGAAGGACGTGCTGACGCTGGAATGGATCGACGGCACGCCGCTGTCCGATCGCGCCGCGCTCGACGCCAAGGGCTTTGATCTCGCGCGTCTTGGCCGCGCGGTGATCCAGAGTTTTCTGCGTCAGGCCATGCGCGACGGCTTCTTTCACGCCGACATGCATCCGGGCAATCTGTTCGTCGATGCTGACGGCAACCTGGTCGTGGTCGATTTCGGCATCATGGGCCGGCTCGGTCCCAAGGAAAGGCGCTTTCTCGCCGAGATCCTGCACGGATTCATCACGCGCGATTATCACCGTACCGCGCAGGTGCATTTCGACGCCGGTTACGTGCCGATGCACCACTCGGTCGAAGCCTTCGCCCAGGCGATCCGTGCCATCGGCGAGCCGATCCACAATCGCACCGCCGAAGACATTTCGATGGCGAGACTCCTGACCTTGCTGTTCGAAGTCACCGCACTGTTTGATATGCGCACGCGGCCGGAACTGTTGCTGCTGCAAAAGACCATGGTCGTGGTCGAGGGCGTCGCGCGCGGGCTCGACCCAAGGCTCGACATGTGGACCACGTCGGAGCCCGTGGTCAAAGAATGGATGGAGCGCAATCTCGGCGTCGTGGGACGCATCGAGGACGCGGTGGGCGGGACCGCCGAAATCGGAAAATTTCTCGGCGCGGTGCCGGGGTTGCTGGTGCACGGACAACGGCTCGCCGAGCAACTCGACGCGGCGACGCGCGACGGGATCGTGCTCGCGCCCGAGACGGTGGCGGCGATCGGCCGCGCCGAGGCGCGGCGTGGCCGCTGGAGCGCCGTGGCTCTCTGGGTGATTGCCGGCCTGCTGGCGATCATCACCGCCGCAATATTTGCCGGTTGAAGTTTCCGGGCATCCGGCCTAGATTGATTGCAATGCAATCATTTGGCGGCGAATATGGCTAGCCTGACAATCCGCGGTATCGGCGATGACCTTAAAAAGCGCCTTAAAATGCGGGCGATTGGCAACAATCGCTCCATGGAGGAGGAAATAAGGCATGTTTTGGCCGACGCCGGGCATCCGCTAGACGAGCGGACCAGTGTCGTTTCGCGATCATTGCAATCGTCAGCCACCCCTTTGGCACCCATGCTCGGCGGGCAACCGGCGCCCCAGCGTGGCTTGCCCGCCGGCGGCAGCCTCGCGGGGCGGCGCGTGGTTCTGGTCATCACCGGTGGCATCGCGGCCTACAAGTCGCTCGACTTGATCCGCCGGCTGAAGGAGCGTGGCGCCATGGTGCGGGTCGTGATGACCAAGGCCGCGCAAGAATTCGTCACGCCGCTGGCCGCCGCCGCACTTGCCGGCGAGCGCGCCTATACTGACATGTTCGATGCTGCGACCGAGTTCGACGTCGGCCATATCCAGATCGCGCGCGACACCGATGCCGTCGTTGTCTCACCATGCACGGCGGATTTTCTGGCCAAGATCGCGCTCGGCCTCGCCGACGATCTCGCGTCCTCGGTTATTCTCGCCACCGACAAGCCGATCCTGATCGCTCCGGCCATGAACCCGCGCATGTGGCGCAACGCCGCAACGCAGCGCAATCTTGCGCGCGTGCGCGAGGACGGCGTCGCAATCGTCGGCCCCAATGTCGGCGAAATGGCGGAGACGGGCGAGGCGGGCATCGGCCGCATGGCGGAGCCGATCGAGATCGCGGATGCGGTCTCGCATCTTTTCGGCGGCGCGGTTGCGCGTTCACTTGTCGGCACGCGCGTGCTGATCACGTCGGGCCCGACGCACGAAGCCATCGATCCGGTGCGCTACATCGCAAATCGCTCTTCCGGCAAGCAGGGCTTTGCGATCGCGCGCGCGGCCGCTGCAGCCGGCGCCGGGGTGACGCTGGTCGCCGGACCGGCGGCACTGCCCGATCCGCCCGGCGTCAAGGTCGCGCACGTGATAAGCGCGCGCGACATGCTCGCGGCGGTCGAGCACGCGCTGCCGGCGGATGTCGCGATTTTCGCCGCCGCGGTCGCGGACTGGCGCGCGGCGCGGGAAGACGCGCACAAAATCAAGAAAGGCCCCGGCGGCGGCCGCCAGCTCGCGCTGGTCGAAAATCCCGATATTCTCGCAACGATCGCGCACCGCGCCGACGGCAGGCCGCGGCTCGTCATCGGCTTTGCCGCGGAGACCGAACAGGTGGTGGAGAACGCCAAGGCCAAACTGGCGCGCAAAGGCTGCGACTGGATCCTGGCCAACGATGTGTCGCCCGGCAGTGGCATCGCGGGCGGCGTGATGGGCGGCGACCGCAACGCCATCACGCTGGTGACCAGGGACGGCGTCGAGATCTGGCCGGAGCAGTCCAAGGACGAGGTCGCGCGTCGATTGATCGAGCGCATCGCTGCGGAACTCTCGCACCCATGACGATTGAAATCCGCATCGCGCGCCTGCCGCACGGCGAGGGCCTGCCGCTTCCCGAATATCAAAGCGCAGAGGCCGCCGGCCTTGACTTGCTTGCCGCGGTGCCGACCGACGCGCCGCTGACGCTCAAGCCCGGCGAGCGAGCGCGCGTTCCAACCGGCATCGCGCTGGCGCTGCCGGCGGGCGCGGAGGGCCAGGTGCGCCCGCGCTCGGGTCTTGCCGCGCGCCACGGCGTTACCGTCCTCAACGCGCCGGGCACGATCGACGCCGACTATCGCGGCGAAGTCGGTGTGATCCTCATCAATCACGGCAACGAATCGTTCAGCGTGACGCGCGGGATGCGCATCGCGCAACTTGTCATCGCGACAGTCGCGCGCGCAACGCTGCGCGAGGTCGCAAACCTCGACGACACGAGCCGCGGCGCGGGCGGATTTGGCTCGACCGGCGCGGGCTGAAACAATGCCATTTCCTTTGCAATAACAAAACCTTAAACAGTTCCTTCAAATTTTACGAAAATTGGAAAGAGCGGCCTAACGGCTGTGGCCTTTGTAAGCAATTGCGATCATCCGATTAGCGCATCCACAACCACAGACTGCAAATGCATCCCGCGGCCGCGCGAACGCAACCGAGCGTTTATCGACCTCGTGCATCGTCCGCGACACTCGCGCGCATGCCCTGCGGTTCTGGCGAAAAGTCTTTTGTGAAGTGAGGGTCGCAAGTCGTCAGAGGGCCGTCGGAGAAAAAGCTGCGCGCGGATTGGGGGGGACATGTCCTGCCACTCAGTTCGCATCGCTCTTGGATGCGTGATCGCCGCCCTGGCGCTGTCGCAAGCGCCCGCGGCTGAATTCATCGGCAAGATTCCCGCTGCCGCGGGCGTTGCCGGTACAACCCAGGTTTCGCTGGCCGACGCCCGCCTGCAGATTGCGAAGCGCACGCGTGTACGCCGGCACTTCGAACGCGACGCTAGCGCCTATTGGCACTCGATTACGGAAATGCGCCGCGTACGCGCGACCAAGCGGCGCAACAACGACGCGATCCTAATCACGGACTACGTGCTGACGCAGCCGCCCCTCTATGAGAATTTCGCTTCGCTGGACGATCCGGACGACCCCGACATCACCGCGTCATCGTCAATAAGCATTCCGGTGGCGCTAGATTTTCTCAAGTCAGCAGCCGCGCATTTCGATTTCGCACCACTGCGGCCGCTGCACGAAACGCACTACAAGCAAACCTACGCCAAAATCGCGGCAGCCGGCGGCCTTTCACAACAGCAGGCCGTTCGCGTCTATGCATTCGAATCCGGCGGCAACGCGACTTATGAGGTGCAGGCCGGGCTCGAATATCCCGTCCCGGGCGCGCGCGCGATCTCAACCGCGCTCGGCTACAACCAATTGCTCGCCGCCAACAGCGTCGAGCTCCTTGCCCACCAGGGCGAACGTATTATCGAGATCCTTGCGCGCAAGTCGATGGAGCTGCCCGAGGAAGCCAGGTTATCCATGGAGAGCAAGATCGGAGTGCTCAAGCGCATGATGGCCTTCGCACGATCGGTGCCCGACGAATGGAGCGACCACGTGCGGCTGGCCACCACTGAAAAGGGCCTCGCTATTCATGCCATGAACTTCGACGTCGATGTCGGACCGGTGCTGCAAACTTTCAAGCTGGCGAACTCACTGAACTACGCGCGCAGAAAAGGATATAACGACGCGCTGAGCGCGGCCGAGCTTGAAATGATGAACCTCACCGGCGACGGCAACGGCCTCGACATGGTGATGATCCCGGCGTCGCTGCGCGAACGGGTGCCAACCGCAAATTTCTTCCAGCGCGGCGGCTATGAACGCAACACAATTGCAGTGCGCAACAACGTGGTTGCGAAGCTCTTGGCCGCGACCGATGCCAAGATGGACGAGGAAATCAAGTTACAGGGTGCGTCGGATTTGGCATGGTATTTTCCGATCAGCCTTATTCCCAGTCAGCCATATTATTGATCGGCGTTTGAGCACCGTGCCGGTCGCTTGCAGCGCGCGTATCGGGTGAACCGATTGTCGATTTGACCAATTGTCGTTTGAATTCGGACCGGCTAATGCCTGTTGCCCGCCGCCCGTTCCGTCTTGGGTGAACGGCGGAATTGCGGCCGTGTAAGGAGCATCATGCCGGACGGACGTCATGCCGGACAGCTATGACGCCATTGTCATTGGCGCCGGCCACAACGGCCTCACCTGTGCGGCCTATCTCGGCATGGCGGGGCTTACCGTCAAAGTGCTCGAACGCCGGCACGTCGTCGGCGGCGCGGCGGTGACGGAGGAGTTCTGGCCGGGCTTCAGAAATTCCGTCGCGGCCTATACGGTCAGCCTGCTCAACCCGAAAATTATTCGCGATCTCAGGCTCCACCAAAACGGCCTTACGATCGTCGAGCGCCGGGCGCAAAATTTCCTGCCGGCGAGAGATGGGACCTACCTCCTTGCCGCCGACGGGCAGACCGAACGTCAGATCGAAAAATTCAGCGCTGCCGACGCCCGCCGTTACACCGCCTTCAACCGCGAGCTTGACGCGGCCGCCGATGTGCTGCGCGCGCTGGTGCTGGAACCGCCGCCCAATCTCGCCGAAGGATTTTCGCTCCGGAGCCTGCGCGAGCTCCTCAGGGCCGGTGCGCTCGCCAACCGGCTGCGGCGCCTGCCGGCGGAACGGTTGCGATCGCTCTATGCGCTGATCACGAAATCGGCCGGCGATTATCTCGACGGCTGGTTCGAAAGCGACCTGGTGAAGGCATTGTACGGCTTCGACGCTGTGGTCGGAAATTTTGCAAGCCCCTATGATCAGGGCACCGCCTACGTGCTGCTGCACCACGCCTTCGGCGAGGTCAACGGCAAGAAGCGCGTCTGGGGCCACGCCATCGGCGGCATGGGCGCGATCACGCAGGCCATGGCGCGCGCCGCCGCCGGCGCTGGCGTCGAGATCGAAACCGACGCGCCGGTGCGCGAGCTGGTGCTCGAACGCAATGGCGTGCGCGGTGTCGTCCTGGAGGATGGGCGCGTCGTGCGCAGCCCAATCGTAGCCGCGGGCATTAATCCAAAGCTGTTCTACACGCGCCTCGTCCCGGCCGGCGCTCTGCCATCCGATTTCCGGTCGCATATGGAGCGCTGGCGCTGCGGCTCGGGCACCTTCCGGATGAATGTCGCGCTTTCGAAGCTGCCGAGTTTTACGGCATTGCCCGGCGATCGGCTTGCCGATCATCACACCTCAGGCATCATCGTCGCGCCGAGCCTTGGCTACATGGAGCGCGCCTATCACGATGCGCGGCGCAATGGCTGGAGCGCGGAGCCCATCATCGAAATGCTCATCCCTTCCACCCTCGACGATTCACTGGCGCCGCCGGGCACCCACGTCGCCAGCCTGTTTTGCCAGCATGTCGCGCCGCAATTGCCGGGCGATCGCTCCTGGCATGATCATCGCGACGCGGTCGCGGACCTGATGATCGACACCGTCGAGCGCTACGCGCCCGGTTTCAAGGCGAGCGTCATCGGGCGCCAGGTACTCAGTCCGCTTGATCTCGAGGAGATTTTCGGGCTGACCGGCGGCGACATTTTTCATGGCGCGCTCTCGCTCGACCAGTTGTTCTGGGCGCGCCCCATGATCGGATATGCGGACTATCGCGGTCCCCTGCGCGGCCTCTATCATTGTGGCGCCGGCGCACACCCCGGAGGCGGCGTCTCGGGGGCGCCCGGACACAATGCGGCGCGCGCGATCCTGCGCGACCTGCGGCGCCGGCGGCTGAATTTTGCGATGACACCGTAGACCGATACGCCGCGACTTTCTATGATGATGGATACGAACCGTATCGATCTATCGATCTGCCGTCACCAAACGACATGACCGCACGTTCCGAAGCATCCAGGACGCATCCATCACGCAAGGGCGCGATTGCCGTGGCCGCGGTACTCGACATTGCGATGCACGGGCGCGACCAGCCAGTTTCGGCCAAGGCGCTCGCCGCGCGTCATGGGTTGGCGCCGCGCCATCTGGAGCCATTGCTGCAAGCACTGGTGCATGCCGGAATGCTGCGCGGCATCCGCGGGCCGAAAGGGGGCTACGCCATTGCCCGCGACCGGCGCGAGATCACCGCAGGGGAAATCATCCGGGTCGCCGCTGCGGCGGAAACAAACGGTCGGTCGATGGCCAGGTCGCCGCTGCTGATAAACGTCATCCTTCCGATAATCGCCCAGGCCGACAAGGCCTACGCCGAGACGCTGGTGCGGGTGAGCCTCGAAGACCTTGTGCGTCTTGCCGGCACGATGTTGTGACTGCGGCGGTAAGGGCCATCGAAGTCGCCGCGCCGGACGGCGTGACGCTCGCTGCCCAGGAATGGGGCGATGCCGCCGGCCGCGAGATCCTGTTTATTCACGGCTTCAACCAAAGCCATCTGTCATGGCTGCGGCAGGTCACGGACCTAGCGCTGGCGCGTGCGTTCCGCATGGTCACGTTCGACCTGCGCGGGCACGGCGCATCCGAGAAGCCCGCCACGCGCGAACGCTACATTGCGGACAATATCTGGGGCAACGACGTCGCGGCGGTGATCGAGGCTTTCGGGCTCAAGCGCCCGGTGCTGGTCGGCTGGTCCTATGCCGGACGCATTATCGCCGATTATCTCCGC
Source organism: Xanthobacteraceae bacterium (assembly GCA_041487815.1). Classification (GTDB taxonomy): domain Bacteria; phylum Pseudomonadota; class Alphaproteobacteria; order Rhizobiales; family Xanthobacteraceae; genus CANJBX01. Next base: position 12,993 of record JBGPOB010000050.1, read on the forward strand.
ACCCATGGCGCGAACCGGATCGCCGGCATCAACTACGTCGATGCCCGCACCGGCACCGACCCGGCCATGTTCGGCGCCGCACGCCGGCATTTCGCCGCCATGTATTCCAACGATCTCGCCGCCAATATCGCCGGGACCCGCGCGTTTCTGCGGGCGTGTTTCGAGCGCCAGCCTAGTGAAGATGACTTTGAGATGATGCTGGCGTTCAACATGGTGGTCCCCCCGCGCGTGCGCGCCCATGTGCTGGGCCGGCCGGGCGATACCGCCGATGCGATGGCGCGCCTCGCCTGTCCCGTGCTGGTCACCCATGGACGCCTGGATCAGATCATCCTAGCGACCATGGGCGAATTCACGGCTAAGACGGTGAAGGGCGCGAAGCTCTCGCTCTACGACGGCGTCGGCCACTCGCCGTTCTGGGAGGACGCCGTGCGGTTCAACCGGGAACTGGCGGAGTTTGTGCGTTCGGTGCAATAGCGGTGGGAGTTTCCCGCCATCCGCGCGCGACGTTGCTCCACACCACGGCGACGGAATAGACCACGATGCACGCGAGCGCCGCCGGCGCGTAATGCATGCGGCTGTCGAACTGCTCGAGCGCGAACACGAAAACAGGGCCGAGCGCGCGGATGATGTGAGCCGTCAGCGGCACCGTGCGCGCGACGCCGACTTGCAGCGCAAATAGCGGCAGGATGATCAGCACCGTCGTCGTCATGGCGAGCGTCGCGAGCTGACCGCCCGTTTCGATGCCGGAAAATCCGCCCTTGTAGGCGAGAACGCCGCCTGCCAGCGCAATCAGCACGAGGTAGCGCACGGCAGTCACGGCCAGCGCATTGACGCCATGGTCGTGCAAGCGGCGTGAATACAGGAGGCTAAGCGTGATCGATGTTCCGCTCAGCGAGAGGAGCGCGAGGCCGGCCAGGTTGGAATTCAGACTGCCTTCGGGCAATCCGGAATAGCCGGCGAGCACGACCCACCACAGACCAATGACCGACAGCGCGATGCCGGCGTATCCCGCGGCCTCCATTCGCCCGACTGCGCCGGGCTTCGCCAATCGGATTCCGAACGCGCCGAGCAGAACCACCGTCAGCGGCCCCATGGCGCTGTGGATGGTATTGACGATCGACGGCTCAAGTTGCGTCAGCGCGAAAAAATAGCTGCTCCAGGCGACCGCGGTCGTTATGTTCATCGCCAGCACGCTCGCGGGCTGGCGCCAAAGCTTGGCGAATTCCCCCGGCGACTTGACGAGCGTGACGGCCGTGAAGATCACCGTCGACAACAGAAACGCGATGAAGATGACCGCGACAAAATCGACGCCCTGGAACAGGTTGCCGAAATATACGTCGCGCAGCGCCTGCGACAGCGCGAACACCAGCACCAGCAGCGGGCCGAGCATTCCGGACATCGTCATCTCCTGAGTTGCAACAGAGATGCCGACGATAGGACCGAAGCGCCACCCGATTTCCGGCGGGTTCTGCCGCTCGGGAGATTGCTTCGCTTCGCTCGCAATGACAATTGCACTTGCCATTGACACTTGTCATTGCGAGGAGCCGAAACGGCGATGAAGCAATCTCGATGAAGAATGCTCATGAAGCATCATTGTTTCGCGGAAGCTGCGCCCTGACGGCGCGCAGGCGCCGATCCAGAGACTCCCTACGCGCTCTTCTGCTTCTGCGCGTCCCACCAGGGGCAAACGCCGGCGTTGACCTGGTAGTTGCCCTCGATCACCTGCACCGGCTGGCGCACGCCGTCGCGTGCGAGCTGCAGGCGTTTTTCACGCGCAGCATTGCGCTCCTTTTCCGGCAGCCAGCCGCGTTCATGGCCCCACAGGCTCGGGCCTTCCGTGCGCTCATAGGCCTGCCAGGTCTGCGGATCGATGGCGCGTGCGCCCCAGCCGTACTCGACCATGAAGCCCGACGGCGTCCAGGTGTAGAACGACGTGATGAAATCGCTGGTATGCCGGCCCAGCGTGGTCGAGACGCGTCCCTCTTCCATCTGCGCGAGGTCGTAGCCCTGCCCCATATCGTCGAACGAGAACAGTTCCATCATGATGTGGTGAACGGCGTTCTTGCCGGTCTTGATGAAAGCAAGACTGTGGTGGCGCGGATTGACGTGCATGAAATAGGCGGAGAACGGCTTGGAATAGTAGTCGGTCAGCCGGAAACCGAGCAGGTCGCGGTAGAACGGAAGCAGCGTCGCGATGCTGTCTTCGCTCTCGACGTTGAGCACGGCATGGCCGAGGCCGAGCGTGCCGGTGCGAAAGCCCGAGATCGCGCGGCCGGGCTTGAACGGGTCGGAGGCGACCTCGGCGCCATGAAACAGCTCCAGCCGGTTGCCGTGCGGATCGCTGCAAACGATCAGGTCCTTGACATGCCGCTC
>JBGPOB010000051.1:0-15262 GCA_041487815.1 Xanthobacteraceae bacterium
CGGGCCCTTCAGCCCGCCGAGCGCGGAGGACAGATTCGCGGCATTGCCGCCGTGGTCCTGCGCGCGACCGAGAAGCCGGGTCGCCGCGATTTTTGCCGCGACGCCGCCGACATTGGCGCCGACGCGCGCATAGCGCGCGGCACGGGCGGTGAACCGATTGCGTTCGCGGTCGGGGGCCTGGCGGGAGTTGCGATTGGAGGCGCGGTCGCGCGGGGTGTCTGCCATCCGGTTTAGATAGTCCGCGCATCGCCGTTTGGATAGCGGCTCACGACTGCGGGGCCGCACTTTCGAATGGCATCGGTACGGACGCTCGATGCTCTATTTTTGGCGTGATCCTGTCCGAAAACCGGTTCCCACTTTTCGGGATCACGCTTTCTATCTGGCGCGTGATCTTGTCCGAAAACCGGTTCCCACTTTTCGGGCTCACGCTTTCGGCCAGTTGTCCCTGATCCAGCGCGCGAGGCTTTTCTCACTCACTTCGCCGGCGGCGAGAGCGAGGATGATGGCGGCAGCATCCGCTTCCGGCACAATGAAGTCGACGCCATTAATTCCGAGAAATGTGTAAATCGCCAGCAAAGCAGTACGCTTGTTGCCATCGATGAACGGATGATTTCTCGCGATCCCGAAACCATAGGCTGCGGCGAGTTCGGGCAACTCCGCGCTTTCGTAAGCCCATTTGTTTTGCGGGCGCCCCAGTGCAGATTCAAGTAATGCTTCGTCCCTGATGCCCCCTGAGCCGCCGTGAGTGAGCAACTGCTCATCATGGATGGCAATCACCATGAGGGTGTTCAACCATTCAGGTTCGCTCATTTAGCGAGTTCGGCTAGGGCATTGCGATAAACTTTCATACCTCGCCGCGCGATCTCCATCGCCTTTTCAAACTTCGGATCATATGGCGTCAGGCGCAGACCACCTTCTGGCGTCAAGGTTGCGTAGAAAGTGTCGCCCATCGAGATATTGAGACGAGCCATCATCTCCTTGGACAAAATGATGCCCGTCGAATTTCCAATCCGCTTCAGTTTGACGGTTCCGACAGGCTGTCCGCGCTGGTCGGCGGCGATCTTCTTCTGCTCGCGCATCGCGGCCTCCAATGTTATACAAAATGTATAACATCACCCCCGGCTCCGTTCAACAAATGTTTTACGTGAATGGATTTCAGCCAAGCCCTTCCAATTCCTCGATCATCCGCTCGATCACGCTCAGGCCGCCCTGCCAGAATTCCGGCTCGCGCGCATCAAGGCCGAAGGGTTTGAGGAGTTCGGCATGGTGCTTGGTGCCGCCGGCGGCGAGCATGTCGAGGTAGCGCTCGGCAAAGGCCGCGTGGCTCTGCTCGTAAACGGCGTAGAGCGAATTCACCAGGCAATCGCCAAAGGCATAGGCGTAAACGTAGAACGGCGAATGGACGAAGTGGCCGATATAGGTCCAGAACACTTCGTATCCCGGCTTCAGCGCGACGGCGGGGCCAAGGCTTTCGCGCTGCACCTCGAGCCAGATTTCGCCCAGCCGGTCGGCGGTCAGTTCGCCGCTTTTGCGCTCGCTGTGGACCTTGCGCTCGAACGTGTAGAACGCGATCTGCCGCACCACGGTGTTGAGCATGTCCTCGACTTTGGAAGCGAGCATCGCCTTGCGCGCCTTGCGATCGGTGGTCTCGGCGAGTAGCCGCTTGAAGGTCAGCATTTCGCCGAACACGCTGGCGGTTTCCGCAAGCGTCAGCGGCGTCGGCGCCATCAGCGGGCCGTTCTTGCCGGCCAGCACCTGGTGCACGCCGTGGCCAAGTTCGTGCGCCAGCGTCATCACGTCGCGCGGCTTGCCCTGATAATTCAACAGCACATAGGGATGCGCCGACGGCACGGTCGGGTGCGAGAACGCGCCCGGCGCCTTGCCCGGCCGGGTCGGCGCATCGATCCAACGTTCGCGGAAGAAGCGGTCGGCGATCGCGGCCATCTTCGGCGAGAACGCACCGTAGGCAGAGAGGATTGTTTCGCGCGCCTGCCGCCAGGCAATCGTGCGCTGCGCGACCGCCGGCAGCGGGGCGTTGCGATCCCAATGCGCGAGGCGCCGCTTGCCGAACCATTTCGCCTTCAGCGCGTAATAGCGGTGCGACAGACGCGGATAGGCGGCGCGTACCGATTCCACCAACGCCTCGACGACGTCGCGCTCGACGCGGTTGGCGAGATGGCGGGAATCGGCGACGTCGGCGAAGCCGCGCCAGCGGTCGGAGATTTCCTTGTCCTTGGCGAGTGTATTGGTCAAGAGCGTGAACGTGCGCAGGTTGGCTTTGAATGTTTGGGCAAGCGCTTGCGCGGCGGCGCGGCGCGTTCGTTCACGGCGGTCCTGCAACAAGTTCAGCGTCGGTTCGATCGGCAACAATTGGCCCGCGACCTTGAAGCGCAGGCCGGCCACGGTCTCGTCGAACAGCCGGTTCCAGGCGGCGTACCCGGTCACCGACTTTTCATGGAACAACTGCTCGACGCGGTCCTCGAGCTGATAGGGCCTCTCCTTGCGCACGTCCTCGATCCAGGGTCGGTAATGCCCGAGTTTCGGGTTGGCCATCGCCTTCTCGATGAGCGCGTCGTCGATGCGGTTGAGTTCAAGGGTGAAAAATAAAAGGTGTGACGACGCCGCGGTCATGCGTTCCTGGACGTCGCCATAGAATTTCGCGCGCTTCGGATCGGTGGTGTTGCCCGCATAGACCAGACCCGCGTAGGACATCAGCCGGCCGAGCAGGTCGTCGATCATTTCGTAACGCGTTACCACCTCGGCGAGTTGCGCCCCGGCATCGGGCGCCGCCGCCATCGCGGCAAGCTTGCCTTTGAACTCGTCCTCGAATGCCGCGCAATAGCTGTCGGCGCGGTCGAGGTCGCGCGTAACTTCGGGCGCATCGATTGAGCGATAGAGCGCGCTGAGATCCCATTCGGGCAACGCGCCGAGGCGGCGCTGCAACGCGCGCTTCGCCGCATTCATGGATATTTTTGACCGACTCGTCGCCATGGTTGTGCGGCACTAGCATTTGCGGCCTCGCGTGGCCAGATTTTCGCGACCGGCACCGACGGTTCGCCGCGCAACCAGCGCGAGGCTGCGCGGCGTGTGTTCTCGATGCTGCGCAAAAAATCTGGCCGAAATGACGACACCGCTTAACACGCCCTTAAGCACGGTCGGCGACAGTGCCCCGAATTGAGACAGGGGCGGGCCGATGGCCGAGCGAATTCTGATCGTTGACGACGACCCGGTGCAGCGCCGGCTCATCGAAAACATGATTTCGCGTCTTGGCTACGAGGCGGTGACCGCGGACGGCGGGGACGCCGCGCTGGCCGTACTGTCCGACACGACGGCCGGCATCGATTGCATCGTGCTCGACCTGGTGATGCCCGACCTCGACGGTCTTGGCGTGCTGGCGCGCATGCGCGAACTCGACATCCGGGTGCCGGTGATCGTGCAGACGGCACACGGCGGCATCGACAACGTGATTTCGGCGATGCGCGCGGGCGCGAACGATTTCGTGGTCAAGCCGGTCGGCGCCGAACGCCTGCAGGTTTCCCTGCGCAACGCCATCGCCGCGCAGGCGCTTGCAGGCGAACTCGGCCGCGTCAAGCGCAGCCGGACGGGAACGCTGACCTTCAGGGACATCATCACGCGCAGCGCGCGCATGCATGCCGTCCTGCGCAACGCCGAGAAGGCCGCCGCATCCACCATTCCGGTGCTGATCGAGGGCGAATCCGGCGTCGGCAAGGAGCTGATTGCGCGCGCCATCCACGGCTCGGGCGACCGGCGCGCCAAGCCGCTGGTCGCGCTCAATTGCGGCGCAATTCCCGATAACCTCGTGGAATCGATCCTGTTCGGCCACGAGAAGGGTGCGTTCACCGGCGCCACCGAGCGGCATGTCGGCAAATTCGTCGAGGCCGACGGCGGAACGCTGTTTCTTGACGAAATCGGCGAACTGCCGCCGGCGACCCAGGTCAAACTGCTGCGGGCGATCCAGGACGGCGAGATCGAGTCCGTTGGCGCCCGCAAGTCGGTCAAAGTCGATGTGCGGGTGATTTCGGCCACCAACCGGGACCTGTTGGCCGACGTCAAGGCCGGGCGATTTCGCGAGGACCTGTTCTACCGCCTGCACGTGTTTCCGCTCACGGTCCCGCCGCTGCGCGAGCGCCGCGAAGACATTCCCGAACTGATCCGGCATTTTCTGGTGCGGTTCGCGGCGGAGGAAGGCAAGCGGATCCGGTCGATCGCACCGGACGCGCTCAATCTTCTTTGCGCCTATGCCTGGCCCGGCAACGTCCGCCAGCTTGAAAACACAATTTTTCGAGCGGTCGTATTGTCCGAAGGCGAAGAAATCGGGGTCGATGAAATTCCCCAGGTGGCGGTACAGATCGCAACTGGTGGCGGCGACGCCGAGGCGCTGCCGCCGTCCGCCGCGCCGCCGCTGTCATGGGGCCAGATCGGCGACGCGGCGCATGCGAAAGATGACTTTTTAGGTGTGGCCACGCCTTCAAGCACGCACCCGCTGCAGCCCGGCTCCGCTGCCCCATCGCACCTGCTCGCGCTTTTGAACGAGGCCGGCGACATCCGCTCGCTGGAGGATATTGAGGCCGATGTTATCCGTTTTGCGCTCGGCCACTATCGCGGCCAGATGTCGGAGGTCGCCCGCAAGCTGCGGATTGGGCGCTCCACATTGTACCGGAAGCTGGACAGTCTCGGACTTGCAACCGGTGCGGGCGCGGAAACCGCGGAAATCGACGTTGCGGCAAAGTAACACCGGACAAAAAACCGTGAAATCGGCCAAATCCTTGAAGCTCCCGAGGACCGATTCACGCTACATTACACCCCATGTGAGGCGAATTATTTCCAGGGAACCTCTATGGGCTCCCCGTGATTGTATAAGTGGCCCGCGTCGCGTGGCCGCCGGGAGGGAATTGGAATTATGGGAATCCGTCGTTTCGACCGCTTGCTGACCGGCACTGCGATAGCCATCGTTTTGATGGGCTCACCGGCAGCGTTTGCCGCCACTGACGCGCCTGACGATATCACAGCCGCCGTGCCCATGCCCGAGACGGCGGATGTTCCGCCATTGACGCCAGCCGATTTCGGAGATGCGGCTCCCGTGCCGGCGCCTGTCGTTGCAGCGCCCGTACAAGCGCCTACACCGGCGGCCGAAACTCCAAAAGCCGCGGAGGCGCCGGCGACGACGGTCCAACAAAAGCAGGCCGCGAGCACCGCGCCCATCGGCGAGGCGGTTGCCGCCAAGCTGAAAGAACTATTCGAGGGCAAGACCGACAGGATATTCAGCAGCCGCAAGGACCGTGCCGCCGTCGGCGAGTTTTATGCCGCGCGCAACTACGCACCGATCTGGGTGAACGAAACGGGTGCGCGGGACAGCGCCAAAGCCGCCATCGCGTATCTCGGTTCCGTCGACAGCGAGGGCCTCAATCCGGCCGATTATCCAACTCCGATCTTCAGCGCCGGCCTTGATGCCGACGCCCTCGCCGAGGCCGAGCTCCGGTTGAGCGCATCAGCCGTGACCTTCGCCCGACACGCCCAGGTTGGTCGCGTCCATTTTTCGCGGGTCAGCGCGGATATCTTCTACGCGCAGGACGTTCCCGAACCCGGCGATGTGCTCAGCAAATTGGGCGAGCCCGGCAATGTCGCCGACGCGCTGGCGAGCTACAATCCGCCGCACAAGCAATACAAGGCGCTGAAAGCCAAGCTGGCCGAAGCGCGCGGCGCCAAGGCCGAACAAGCACCGGCACGCGTTCCCGGCGGTCCGACACTCAAACTGTCGAAGAAACCGATGCAGGATGCGCGCGTGCCATTGCTGCGCGAGCGGCTCGGCGTCGCGGGAGACGGCGACACCTACGACAAAAACCTGTCCGATGCCGTGGCACAATTTCAGAAGGTTCACGGCCTGAAGGTCAGCGGCCAACTCACCTCCGCGACCATCGACGCTCTCAACGGTCCCAAGCGCGGCCGCGAAGCCGATGTGATCATCGCGAACATGGAGCGCTGGCGCTGGATGCCGCGCGACCTCGGTAAGTCATATGTGATCCTGAACATCCCGGATTTCACGCTCCGGGTCATTCGCGATGGCGCGCTCTACTGGCAGACCAAGGTTGTGGTCGGTAAGCCCACGAAAGCGACCCCGATCCTGACGGCGGACATGAAATACATCACCGTCAATCCGACCTGGAACGTGCCGCCGTCGATCGTCTACAACGAATACCTGCCCGCCCTGCAGCAGGATCCCACGGTGCTGGAACGCATGGGCCTCAAGCTCACGCAGAACCCCGACGGCAGCGTGCACATTGCCCAGCCGCCGGGCGACGGCAACGCGCTCGGCCGCATCCGGTTCAATTTCCCGAACAAGTTCCTGGTCTATCAGCACGACACGCCGGACAAGCACCTGTTCGCGCGCGACCAGCGCGCTTACAGCCACGGCTGCATGCGCGTCCAGGATCCGCTCAAGTACGGCGAGGTGCTGCTGTCAATGTTGCTGCCGAAGGAAGGCTACACGCAGGAGCGCCTGCGCAGCATGTTCGGTCATGCCGAAATTGACATTCGGTTCCCGACCACGCTTCCGGTTCACATCACCTACCAGACCGCGTTTGTCGACGATAATGGCAAGCTGCAGATCCGCGACGACCTCTACGGCCGGGACGCGCGTCTGCTGGCGATCCTCAAGAGCGACGAGCGTAAAAACGCCGATGTGCCGGTAGAACATGCCCAACCGAACTACGGCCGTCCGTCCGTGCAATTGCCGCCTGGCGTTGTCGGTTCGAATAGCTATGCCGCGAACGGGCCGTCGTTTTTCGACATGCTGTTCGGCCAGCGCCCGGGATCGGTACCGCCCGCCCGCGTCAGCGGGAGGCGGACGATCACGCGCTAGGTTTGCAATCGCTGGGGTTTGCTCTCGCTAGGATCGCGCCGTTAGCCCCGAAAACCCCTGTCATTAATCGTCGCCGGCCCCGCCATTAACCAAAGCCGCCCTCCCCCTAGTCAGACCGGGCACTTTTTGGCCATACTTGCCCGGTACTTAGGGGCAGAGGTGGGGGACGGGGGCGGCGCGACAGGCCGCATTTACCGATCCCATTAAGACTACGTAAGACCTAGTTAGCCATAGTCGCCGCGGGGAACAGCCGAGGCGGCTCAAGTCGAGCGCCGTCTTTATGCGAGATCGAGTGTGCCAGTGGGGATAGTGCGGCTTGCGTCGAACCGGAGCCGGACGTCGTTGCCAGCGAAGTGCGCGGTTGCCGCGCTGCTGGTAGCGTTTGGCGGCAAGAGCCTGCAAAGCGCGGCCGCCAACGGCGATACCCGCACGATTTCACTGCATCACGTCCATACCGGCGAAGACATCACCATCACCTACAAGCGCAACGGCCGCTACGACCCGGAAGCGCTCAAACAACTGAACTGGTTCCTGCGTGACTGGCGGCGCAACGAAGCAACCCGGATGGACCCGGAATTGATCGACGTGGTGTGGGAAGTCTCCCGCCGTGTCGGCGATGGAACCCCGGTCTCGGTCATCGGCGGCTATCGCGCGCCCGGCACCAACGCGATGTTGCGGCAGCGTAGCAAGAGTGTCGCGCGCAACAGCCTGCACATGGCCGGCCATGCCATGGATCTCTACATCCCGGGCGCCTCGCTCGAAGACCTGCGCGTCCTCGGCTTGCGCCTGCAGCGCGGCGGCGTCGGCTATTATCCGACGTCCGGTTCGCCGTTCGTGCATCTCGATACCGGCAGCATCCGCCATTGGCCGCGCATGACCCACGAGCAACTGGCCCGCGTGTTTCCGGACGGTCGCACCGTGCATATCCCCAGCGACGGCCAGCCGTTGTCCGGCTACGCGCTGGCCTTGGCCGATGTCGAAAAACATGGCGGTACGCCGGGCCGCGCTTCGATGGAGGCGGCGCAGCAGGCAGGTCTGGCGATCGAGAGCAAACCGAAGCGCAATTTCCTGGCGGCGCTGTTTGGCAAGGATAACAACGACGAAGACGAGGCCGATCCCGCGACAACCGCGGCCGTTGCCAGCGCCAAGCCGGCGCCGCGCGGCGCGACGGTCGTCTCCACCGTGTTCACGCGGCCAGACCCCAACCGGCCGGTCCCGACGCCGAGGAGCGCCCCGGCCGTGGCCGAGCAGCAGGCGCCCTACCGGGTTGCAGCCGTTCCCATTCCGCCCATGCGCCCTTCGCGCCGGGCGCCTGATCCGCGCGTCGCAGCCAGCGACCTGTCAGGCGCCAATGCCGTCATCGCCTCGCGCGGCATCTGGGATATTGGCGGGTTGAAACAACTCAGCGATGGGGCGGCGTTGACGCTCGCCGCCGTGGAACTCTCGTCGGCGGCGCGAACCCGACCGGAGCGATCCGGGCCCGCCCTCGCCTACGCGGTTGAACGCGATCGCAACGCCGGCGGCGGCAAGACTGGCACCGGTTCGGTGGCGAAGTCGGCGCCGCAGCGGGCAGACGCATCCGTGCCTGCGGTTCCCGCAGTTACAACGGCCGTATCGCAAAATTTCGATGATGTCTGGATGCGCGCGGTCGTGCTGGCGCCCGACCTGCACCACTTCATGAGCGCCACGCTATTGGGCGAGCCCGATTACCGCGACCTGCGTGCGCTCATGCGCAAGCCGTCATCCGCGCTGGCGATGACGTTTTCGAACGACCCGCTGGCCGGCATGAGCGCGCAGCAGTTTTCCGGCGAAGCGATCGTGTTCCTCGACACGATTTCGTTCGTCACGCGCACGGCATTCCTGCAGCAGTAGAGCATGATCCGGAAAAAGCCTGCCCCCGGACTAGTTCCGGGGGTTGCAGACTTTTCCGATAAGATCATGCGCTGGAATTACGAATTTGCAGGTCGAGGCGGTTCGATTTGATATCGCCAAGCTCCAGGCCCGTCCGACGGGCCGTCAGCTCATCCCCAGCGCGTGCATGTAGGTTTCCAGGATCGCTTCCTGTTCCTTGCGTGCGTCGGCGTCCTGCTTGCGCAAGCGCACGATGGTGCGGAGCGCCTTGACGTCGTAGCCGTTGCCCTTGGCCTCGGCATAGACATCGCGGATATCGTCGGAAATCGTTTTCTTCTCTTCTTCGAGCCGCTCGACGCGTTGAATGAATGCCTTGAGCTGGTCCTTGGCGAAGCGGTGGGCGGTTTCTTGCTTGGCGGCGGCGGTCGCGGGCATCGAGCACTCCTGACATATCGCGCGAATTTGCGCGGCACGTTCAGAGTCTGGACGCGTCCCGTCAAGGCGCGATCGCAATCAGTCCACAGAAGCCAGGGCATGATCCCGAAAAGTTGCAGACTTTTCGGACCAGATCATGCCCAAAATCAAATCAGGCATGATCCCGCAAAAGCCTGCCCCCGGACTTGTCCCGGGGGGTACGGATTTTTCGGATAAAATCATGCCCAAAATCAATGTACCGGCCAGGCAAGTCCATTCAAGGCAGGCCGACCTTCAGTGCTTGTGCATGGATTTATCGAAGGCCGCCTTCTGATCGGTTGTCGCTTCTTTCTGGTGTTTCGCGCGCCACTGCTCGTAGGGCTCGCCATAGACGATCTCGCGACTCGCGTCCTTGCTCAAGGGAACTCCTGCGGCGTCGGCGGCCTCTTTCATCCAGTTCGACAGGCAATTGCGGCAGAAGCCGGCGAGATTCATCAGGTCGATGTTCTGCACGTCGGTGCGCTGTCGCAGATGCTCCACCAGGCGCCGGTAGACGGCGGCCTCCAGCTCCGTTCGTGTGTTCTTGTCCATGGCGGCAATCCTCGGGTACGCTTGCATGACGCTAGGTTTGCAAGACGGTGCGGTTGCAAGACAGTTGCAAGATAGTTGCCCGTGGACATTCACGCCATAGCCGGGCTTAAGGGTGCGGCGGCCATGGTTTCGCCGCCTGGATTGTGCGCATATTCGCAAAGCGATGACGTCGGCGCGTGTGCTACTCGAAGATTTGTTTCGCACGGCCGTCGCGGCCGTGCATCCGGCGGCTTGTCTGCCGGCCGCCTTGCCCCCGCCGCCCGCGCGGGGACGGCTCGTCCTGCTGGCGGCCGGCAAGGCCGCCGGGTCGATGACCGAGGTTGCCGAGGCGCACTATCTCGACACCACCGGGCTGTGCGTGGAGCGCCTGGCCGGGATCGCCGTGACCCGGCACGGTTATGGCCGGCCAACCCGGCGGGTTCCGGTCATCGAGGCCGGTCACCCCATCCCGGACGAGGCCGGCCTGAAGGCGACCGAGCACACGCTGCAATTGGCGCGATCCTGCGATGAAACCGACCTCGCTCTGGTGCTGCTCTCCGGCGGCGCCTCGGCGAATTGGATCGCGCCGGCTGCAGGCCTTTTGCTCGCCGAAAAGCAGGCCGTTACCCGGGCGCTGCTGCGCTGTGGCGCGTCCATCGGCGAGATCAACACCGTGCGCAAGCACCTTTCCCGCATCAAGGGCGGCCGCCTGGGAACCACCGCGGCCCCGGCGCGCGTCGTCACGCTGGCCATCTCCGACGTGCCGGGAGACGACCCGGCGGTGATTGGCTCGGGCCCGACCGTCCCGGACCCGACTACCATCGCGGATGCGCGGGCGGTCATCGCGCGCTATCGGCTTGAAATCCCCGATGCGGCCTCACGTGCGCTAGCCGATCCGGCCAATGAAACGCCCAAGCCGGGCGATGCACGGTTTGAATCGGCTGAATATCGGCTGGTTGCCCGGCCTGCGGACGCTTTTGGAGCCGTACGCGGGCGCATCCGGCAAGCGGGCTACGCATGCGTTTTTCTCGGCGACTGCGTGGAAGGCGACGCCGCCGCCATCGGCGCCGACCATGCGCGGCTCGTCCGCGAGGCGCGCGCGCAACGACGCGCCGCGGTTCTATTATCGGGTGGCGAACTGACCGTGACCGTGCGCGGCACGGGCCGCGGCGGCCCCAATCAGGAATACGCGCTCGCGCTCGCCTGCGGGATCGACGGCATTTCCAGTATATCAGCGCTGGCCGCCGACACCGACGGCAGCGATGGCGGCACCGGCAGGCCCGACGATCCCGCAGGGGCGTTCGTTGACAGCACAACCCTTGCACGCGGGCGCGCCGCCGGGCTCGATGCCGCCGCGTTCCTCGCCAACAACGATTCGGGTACGTTTTTTGAGCGCATCGGCGATCTGTTCACGACCGGACCGACCCATACCAACGTCAACGATTTTCGCGCCATCCTCGTTGACAGCGGATAACACCATGCGGCGAAATCCCGCCCGCCAATGACCCACCGACTGAACATCACGCTGGCATTCTCGGCCATCGCAGCGACGGCAGTTCTGGCGCCGATGACGCCGGCTGCCGCCGATTTCCGTCTGTGCAACAATACGTCCAGCCGGGTCGGCATCGCGGTCGGCTACAAGGATAACGAGGGCTGGACCACCGAAGGCTGGTGGAATCTGACGGCGCGCAGTTGCGAGACCCTGCTGCGCGGCGCCTTGGTCGCGCGCTACTATTACATCTATGCCGTCGATTACGACCGCGGCGGCGAATGGTCGGGCCAGGCCTTCATGTGCACGCGCGACAAGGAATTCACGGTACGCGGCACCGGCAATTGTCTCGCGCGGGGCTACGACCGCACCGGGTTTTTCGAGGTCGATACCAGCGAACAGCAGTCCTGGACCGTTCAGTTGACGGAAACCGGCGAGCTGCCGCGGCCGCTGTCACCCGGAACGCCGCTGCTGCCGATTCCGCCGTCGAGCCAGCCGCCACCGCGGCCCGCGCAGCCCGGTTCATCGCCTTCGCAAGGCAGGACGCGATGAGACGGCAGCGCCGGACCAAGATCGTGGCAACGCTGGGTCCGGCTTCGTCCGAACCCGCCATGATCGCGCAATTGTTCGAGGCGGGCGCCGACGTCTTTCGCATCAACATGAGCCACACCAGCCCCGAACGTATGCGGGTGCTAGTGGCGGCGATCCGCGCCATCGAGGAGGACCAGGGGCGCCCGATCGGCATTCTGGCGGACCTGCAAGGGCCGAAATTGCGCGTCGGCGAATTCAAGGACGACGCCGTCGCGCTGCGCAAGGGATCGACCTTCGTTCTCGATTCCGACAAGTCTCCGGGCGACGCCAAGCGCGTCTTTCTGCCCCATCCCGAAATCCTGGCGGCGCTCGCGCCCGGGCACAGGTTGCTGCTGGACGACGGCAAGATCCGCCTGGTCGCGACCGAGGTCGCGCGCGGCCGCGCGGTGACCCGCGTCGAAGTCGGTGGCCGGCTGTCGGCGCGCAAGGGTGTGAGCCTGCCGGACACCACAATCGCGTTTTCCGCGCTGACGGCGAAGGATCGCAGCGACCTCGAAGCCGCGCTCGACGCCGGCGTCGATTGGATCGGGTTGTCGTTCATTCAGCGGCCGGAGGACATCGCCGAGGCCAAGAAAATCACGCGTGGCCGCGCCGCCGTCATGGCCAAGATCGAAAAACCGCAGGCGTTCACGCGTCTCTCCGACATTCTCGACGTTGCCGACGCGATCATGGTGGCGCGCGGCGATCTCGGCGTCGAGCTACCGGTCGAAAAAGTCCCCGGGCTGCAAAAGCAGATGACGCGCGCGGCGCGCCGCGCCGGCAAGCCGGTCGTGGTGGCGACGCAGATGCTGGAATCGATGATTGCCAGTCCGGTGCCGACGCGCGCCGAGGTCTCAGACGTCGCAACCGCCATCTTCGAGGGCGCGGATGCGGTGATGCTGTCGGCGGAATCGGCGTCGGGACAATATCCCGTGGAAGCGGTGACGACGATGAACCGCATCGCCGAGGAGATCGAGTCCGATCCGACCTACCGCGGCATCATCCAGGCGGCGCGCGCCGAGCCGGAACCGACCGGCGCCGACGCCATCGCGGCGGCGGCGCGCCAGATCGCCGAGACCGTCGATCTTGCCGCGGTCGTGTGCTGGACGTCGTCCGGCTCGACCGCGTTGCGGGTCGCGCGCGAGCGGCCCAATCCGCCGACCGTCGCCATCTCCCCCAACGTCGCCACCGGCCGCAAGCTCGCAGTCGTCTGGGGCGTGCACTGCGTCGTTGCCGAGGATGCCCACGACCAGGACGACATGGTGGACCGCGCCTGCCGGATCGCGTTTCGCGAAGGCTTCGCTCGCGCCGGCCAGCGCGTGATCATCGTCGCCGGCATTCCTCTCGGAACGCCCGGCGCGACCAATATGCTGCGCATCGCCTACGTGGGCGGCGGCGAACGGGACCTGGTCTAGGGCCGATTTGTGAACTGCTCGCTCTAGTCGCCGCCAACGCGAGCGACATTGTGCATCACAGCGCGCGGTACGGCGGCGGCGGCGGCGGATAGAACTTGCCCAAACATTACCTCAGGCGCTTGCCGGCTTCCTCGACCAGCGACAGATCGACATGGTTATTGAGCGCAGCCCGACTACCGCGTATGTGCGCCGCGCCATTGTGCGCGCCATTTCAATTCATGTAGCTTGCGCCGGAAATCTCAGGGAGCAATCCGGTGTTGGGGGGCTTGTTCGCGCTGCTGGCGGCGGCGACGTTTGCCTGGACCAACGCCGCCGTGCGGCGCGGCGTGCTCTCGGGCACGGTCGGGCAGGCAACGACCCTGTCGATCCCGACCGGCGTGCCGATCTTCTTCGCCGCGCTGCTGGTGAGCGGGCATCCCGGCGTCCTGTTCGAGCTGCCGCAAAAATCCGTGCTGGTGTTTTCCGCCGTCGGCGTCAGCCATTTCTGCTGCGGCCGCTATTGCAACTACCGCGCCATCAACGCCATCGGCACCAATCTCGCCGGGCCGGTGATGCAGTTCAACCTTGTCGTATCGCTTACGCTCGCGATCTTCTTTCTGGGCGAAGCGCTCACGGTGATGCGCATCATCGGCATCCTGTTGATCCTGGCCGGCCCGGCATTGTTGTCGCGCGGCGAACGCAAGCGGCGCGCGGGCACGAGCCCGGCGCCGGTCATGCAATTCACGCCGCGCTTTGCCGAAGGCTACGCCTTCGCGTTTCTCGCCGCCAATTTCTACGGCGCCAGCCCGGCGCTGATCCGTTACGCCGTCGACGGCCGCGGATTGACCGCGGGACTTGCCGGCGGCGTCATCGCCTCGGCCTCGGCGACGGCGTTTGTCCTGTTGCTGGTGCTCATTCCCGGCCACTGGCGCGAACTGCACTCGATCAAGCCGGAGGCGGCGAAATGGTTCCTGTCGTCGGGCATGCTGGTTTATGTGTCGCAGATCTTCGCCTACATGGCGGTGTCGATCGCGCCGGTGACGGTGACCGCGCCGATGATCGGAATGGCGCACGTGTTCCGCCTGCACTTTTCGCGCTGGATAAACCCGAAGCACGAGGTGTTTGGCCGCGACGTGGTGGTCGCGACCGCGGTGTCGTTCCTCGGGGTCGTGGTGCTGTCGGCAAGTACCGAAGTGCTGCCGCTGCCGCCCGCGCTCGCGGCAGTTCTCAACTGGCATTGGCCGTAATGCGGCCGCGGCTTGCGCTAGCCCTGCGGCTCGATCTTGCCGATTCGCACGTACTCACCCCAGGCCTGAATATCCTTCAGGAGCCGCGCCTGGCCCTCGTCCGGCGTACTGATCATGCGATCGCTGGCGAACTGGGCAAGAAATTTTTCTGCTTCTTCGGTGGCCAGGATCTGATTGAACCACTTGTTGAGCCGATCGACGATCGGCCGCGGCGTTGCCGACGGCACGAAGGCGGCGAACCAGCCGTTCAGATCCATCGGAACGCCCTGCTCCGCCATCGTCGGGAAGCCCGGATTTGACTGCAGGCGCTGCGCCGAGGCAATGCCAAGAATCCGCAAACGGCCTTGACGGACCTGCGCCGACGCGAACTGCGGGTCGTGGCAGCCAAAATCAATCGTTCCGCTGGCCATGTCGTTGAGCGAATCCTGCGCCATCCGGAACTTGACCTCGACGGCTTTGAGTTGCGCCGCTTCCTTATAGAGCGCGCACATGACCACGCCCGAGGTGGCCGATACCGCGTAACTTGCCTTGTCGCCCTTCTCCTTCAGATGGGCGGTCAGTTCGGCGACATTTTTCCACGGGCGCTCGGGCTGCACCGCCAGCATGAATGCCTGTCGATTGATCGTGGCGACCACCTGCATCGCCGTGGCGACGTCCACGGGCGGCTTCTTGAATACATGCATATTGGCGGACATCGAGCTGCCGGTATGCAAATAGATCGTGGTCCCGTCCGGCTTCGCCCGCGCGACGTATTCGGTGGCGATATTGCCGCTGGCGCCGGCCTTGTTTTCGACAATGACGGTGCGGTTCATCAGCGGCTTGAGTTTTTCGCCGAACCAGCGAACCA
>JBGPOB010000052.1:0-15073 GCA_041487815.1 Xanthobacteraceae bacterium
GACATTGTTGGACACGACTTCGAGCTGGCGCGACAGCGCGACCTGCAACGACAGTCCAACCAGTTCCGATATCGGCATCGATCCGCTCCCCAGCGGTTGAAGTGCGCCGAGTGGCGACACTTCGGTCACATCTCGCGGCTCTCCCAAGCCGCGCTCCCGCCGGCAGCGATGCAGAGCCCGTGCCAACGCTAAAAGTTCTGAACGATCAGTCGGATGAGAAAATCCTCGGCGGCCAAGACCGGCACAAACGGCCACGCCGACGCGGTCAACCCGGCAAATTTTTCCGCCTCATGCCGCGTTCGCAAGAATTCATTAACCAATCGGGCACTAGCGTGCCGATACGCAAAACGTGCAGCGCGCGCGCCCGCGAGTTTCGAGTTCGGACGATCCCATTGCACGTACCGGATTGAGCTCAGAAGCTGCGGGGATCTCGGGATATGGCAACCAAGGCAAAAGCCGCCGTGGTCGAAGACGACGTTGCGGAGGACGCCGAGGAATCCGAGGCGTCGGCCAAGAAAAAGCTGCCGCTCAAGCTGATCATCATTGCCGCGGGCGGGCTTGTCGTACTCGGCGGCGGCGGGTTTGCCGCATACAAGATGTTCGGGCACGCCCAAGAGGAGAAGGCCGCCGCGCCGCTCGCGAAACCCGCCGTTTTTGTCGATCTGCCGGAAATTCTCGTCAATCTGTCGAATTCCGGCGGCGACCGCACACAATATCTCAAAGTCAAAGTGACGCTGGAACTGGCGGATCAGGCCCTGATGCAGCAAATTCAACCGATCATGCCGCGCGTCACGGACACGTTCCAGACCTATCTACGGGAGTTGCGGCCATCGGACCTTGATGGGTCCGCGGGGCTCTACCGGTTGAAGGAAGAGCTCACCCGGCGCGTCAATGCGACCATCGCGCCCAATCGCGTGAATGCGTTGTTGTTCAAGGAAATCGTGATCCAGTAGCGATCGACGAACCATGGCCGAGAACGAACAAGCCATTCAAGGCCAGCCGCCGGCGCCCGCTGCCGCTGCTGCTGCTGCGCAGCCCGGCGAAGGCGTCGACCAGGAGACCACCGCGCAATGGGCGGCGCTGGTCGAAAACAACAATCAGGGCGCCAGCGGCAAGGGCGGCGCCGAGCGGCTGCTGAACCAGGAGGAAATTGACGGCCTGCTGGGCTTCAGCGAGGCCGAGGTCTCGCAGAGCGACAAATCCGGCATTCGCGCGATCATCGATTCGGCGATGGTGTCCTATGAGCGCCTGCCGATGCTGGAGATCGTCTTCGACCGGTTGATCCGGTTGATGACGACAAGCTTGCGCAATTTCACCTCCGACAACGTGGAAGTCTCGCTCGACCGCATTACCTCCGTGCGCTTCGGCGATTATCTGAATTCGATTCCGCTGCCGTCGATGCTGGCCGTGTTCAAGGCGGAGGAGTGGGACAACTACGGCCTGTTTACGCTCGATTCCAATCTGATCTACTCGATCATCGATGTGCTGCTGGGTGGGCGGCGCGGGCAATCGGCGATCTATGTCGAGGGCCGTCCCTATACGACCATCGAAACCAATATCATCAAGCGGCTGATTGACATCGTCCTGGTCGACGCGGCGCAGGCGTTCAAGCCGTTGTCGCCCGTTCGCTTCACCGTTGAGCGGCTTGAGACCAATCCGAGATTTGCCGCGATTTCCCGGCCGGCCAACGCCGCGTTCCTGGTCCGCCTGCGCATCGACATGGAAGATCGCGGCGGCACCATCGAAATGCTGCTGCCCTATGCCACAATCGAGCCGATCCGCGAAGTCCTGCTGCAGATGTACGTCGGCGAAAAATTCGGCCGCGATGCGATCTGGGAAGGCCACCTCGCGACCGAAATCGCGCAGGCCACGATCGCCATCGATGCCGTGCTCTACGAGACAAAATTGCCGTTGCGCCAGGTCATGAACCTGGAAGTCGGCGACACGCTGCCGCTGGAAATCAAACCGGACTCACTGGTCGCGGTCCGCTGCGGCGATGTCACCCTGACTGAAGGCCGCATCGGGCGCATTGGCGATCACGTTGCCGTGCGCATCGCGCGGCATTTGCGCAAACCAAAGACGACGTTCGCAATTTTTGAAATGTCGGGTGAGCCGTCCAAATCCGCGGAGGCGACGTGAACCACACTATCGGACTTTTGATTGAAAGCTCCGTTGCGGTGCTTTTGATTGTCACGATCGCCTATTGCTCGATGCTTGATCGGCGCCTGCGTCGCCTGCGCGCCGACGAAAAATCGCTGCAGGCAACGATCGCAGAGCTTATTACGGCAACCGAGATTGCGGAGCGCGCCATCAAAGGGCTCAAAGGCGTGGTGCAGGATTGCGACCAGAACCTCAGTCAGCGGTTGAACGCGGCTGAGCGCCTGTCGCGCGACATTACCCGTCATATCGTCGCCGCCGAGGACGTACTCGTCCGCCTTGTGCGCACCGGCGCGACGCCGCGTGCGCCACAGGCGGACGACGGGTATGACGCCAAGGCCATGCTGGCCGCGGCAAAGGCCTTTGCAGACCGCACGCGTTCGCGCGTAGCGGGTGCGGCCGCATGAACCGGATTGTCCGCGAGCCCCGCCTGATACCGATCGTCGCGTTCGCGGCGTTCTGCCTGCTCGCACTCAAGCTTCTGGGGCTTGCCTTCGACGGCGGCTACATATTTTCGGCGGGCGTGGCAACGGGGGGCCGCGCCAACGAAACCGCGGTGACCGCGGCGGTCGAAACGGTGCCCGCCGTCGCGTCGCCGCGCGCGAACCGGCAATCATGGGCGCGCGAAGTCTTTGGATTTCCCGATCCCAGCGTAGCGCCCGAGACCACCGGGTCGTCGGCGGCTGAAAAGCCCGCGGATAAGAATGAGGGCAAACCCAAGGCGCCGGCGCCGAGCGATCCGGCGCCTGCGGTCGACGGCACAGCCATCCCGGTCCCGGTTGACGGCGTACGCCGGCCGTCAGCAGGTGAGCGTGCGGTGCTGGAAAGCTTGCAGGCGCGCCGACAGGAATTGGAACAACGCGCCCGCGAGATCGAGATTCGCGAAAACCTGCTCAAGGCCGCCGAGAAGCGGCTTGAGGAGCGCGCGACGGAATTGAAAGACATCGAAGGGCGGATCGGCACGGCTTCGCAAAAGAAAGGCGAAGCTGACGCGGCGCGTTTCAAGGGCCTCGTGACGATGTACGAGAATATGAAAGCCAAGGACGCCGCGAAGATTTTCGACCGCCTGGAAATGAAAATCCTGCTTGAGGTTTCCTCGCTCATCAACCCACGACGCATGTCGGACATCATGGCGCAAATGTCGGCGGAGGCGGCCGAGAAGCTCACCGTCGAGCTTGCCCACCAAGCCAGCGGCGAAAAGGCGCAGATGCCCCCCGAATTGCCCAAGATCGAGCCCAAACCCGGTAGTTGATGCGCGCGTGGGTAATTGTAGTGCCAGGGCTAACGCCTCGTTAAATGGGGCGGACTTAGGATGCGCCCGGGCGCCTAGGACAGCCGCGCCCGCGTGAGGGCGTAGCAGCATGACCGTCAGATCGATCGCGTCGTCGATCAGCGCATTGCTGCTGGCGGCGTCAGTGACTTTGCTGCCTGGAGAAACCGCGGCGGAATCCGTCAAGGCCGATGTCAATGTGACGACGGCCGACGGCTACGCGCGCATGGTATTTCGGTTTACCGAAGATACCGAAGCCGATGTCCGTTTATCGGGCGCTATCCTAGTCGTCGCGTTCAAGAAGGAAGTCGAATTCAACACCGAGCGGCTGACCGCGGCGCGCGAATACATCAGCGCAGTGCGGCGCGACCCGGACGGCAAAGGATTGCGGGTCGCGCTTGCGCGCAAGGTCCGGCTGAGCTCGAAGGTCGCCGGCGAGCGCTTGTTTGTCGACCTCTTGCCGGACTCCTGGACTGCCGCGGCGCCGCCGTTACCGCAGGAGGTCATCGACGAGCTGATCCGGCGAACGCGAGAGGCTGAAAAGCGCGTCAAGCAGCAACAGGCCGTTGAAAAGCAGCGGCCCAAGATTATGAGCAAGGTGCGGGTCTCGCGCCAGCCGACGTTCATCCGTTATATTTTCGAACTCCCGGATCTCGTTCCGGTCACTCCGGAGCGTAACAATGAAAATCTGATCCTGAAGTTCGGCGTGCCGCTGAAGTTCGATCTGGTGGACGCTCGAACAATACGGTCGCCGGCGGTCGAATCCGTTGAGGCGGAAGAGACCGAGACGTCCGCCACGGTGACGCTGTCGCTGCTTGGAAACGGGGAGGTCCGCACATTCCGCGAGGACACCAACTATGTCGTCGACGTCCTGACCGGCGGGCCTCCGCCTCCCAGCGCCCTTGAGAAAATCTCTCCGGAAGCCGGACAATTGGCGGCCGCGAGTGCGCCGCAAGCCGCCGCAGCGAGCGACCCGTCGCCGGAGACGCAACCGGCAAAGCCGCCTGCCGCAGCCGGCGATGCCGCCGCGGTTTCGGCCGGGGAGGAAAGCAACCCTCCGGAAGCCGATACATCGGAAGGCAAACCACCCGAAGCCAAGCCAATGGAGGCTCAGCCGGCGCCAGCGCAACGTGCGGATGCCAGCGCCGGTCCGCAACCGCAGCAAGCCCCGGATGAATTGCCTCGTTTGCCAGGTGCCGCGCCGGCTATTCCGCGCGCCATTCCGGACGCCGAAGGCAGTTCCCGCGCCGCCGGTGACGTCGCGGCCGCACCCGCCGCGACCAATGTACCGCCTGCCGGTTCCGCGATTTCCGTCACGCAAAAGCGCCAGAGCGATACCGTCAGCCTGGTCTTCCCGTTTGCCGAACCGGTGCCCATTGCCGTGTTCATGCGTGCCGAGAGTCTGTTCATTTTGCTCGATGCGACAAAGCCAATCGATCTTGCGGCGATCAAAAGCGACGCCATTCGCGACGTGATGGTCACGCCTGAGTCTGATTTCCAGTACGTGCGCGTCAAGCTCGACAGGCCGCGGCTCATCAGTGTTGGCCTCGAAGACGCCAACTGGACGGTGAACATCGGCGATACGATCGTCAGCCCCGGACAACCGCTCGCGGTCCTGCGCAGCTTTTCGGTCAACCTAAAGGCGACGGCGCTGGTGCCGCTTGATCGCGTCGGCAAGGTCCATCGCCTCAAGGATCCCGACATCGGCGACGAACTTGTGGCGGTTACCGCGCTGGGCCCGGTGCGCGGCTTGCCGAAAGCGCAGGATTTTGTTGATTTCCGCGCGCTGGCTTCGGTCCACGGCGTCGTGATCCAGCCATTGGCGGATGATATCGGCGTCGACGTCTCGAGCGCCGGTGTCACCATCGGGCGGCCGTCCGGCCTGATCGTGACGTCGTCCAGCCCGTCCGGGAGCCGCGGCGGGCAGCTGCGCACATCGATGTTCGACACGCAGCAATGGGGGTTCGATCGACAGGCGGAATTTCTGTCCCGACAACTGCAATTGGTCAACGCCGCCGCGCAGGCGCCGGAAGTCAAACGCACGGGCGCGCGGCTGGATCTCGCGCGATTCTATTTTGCGCGGGAGATGTACGCCGAAGCCAAGGGCGTGCTCGACGTCATCCTCGCCGACGATCGGCCGACGGCCGAGGACACGACCGCACTCGTCATGCGCGGCGTCGCTCAGATTCTGATTGGTCGCGCCGATGAGGGGTTGAAGGATTTGAATCAGCCGATCGTCGGGATTCAGAACGACGCCGGCTTGTGGCGCGCGCTTGCAAGCGCGCGGCAAGGCAAATGGCCCGCCGCCCGCGACGGGCTTAGCAAGGCCGATGCCGTGATTGTAAAGCTGCCAATCGAGCTGCAGCGCGAGATTCTGAAGGATGCAATCCGCGCTTCAATCGAGGTCGGCGATTTTGCAGCGGCGGAAATTCCGCTCAACGATCTTGAAACGCTCGGCATCCCGATCAGCATGAAGCCGGGGTTCGCCGTGCTGGCGGGGCGCGTCCATGAAGGGCTCGGCCACACCCCGGATGCGCTTGCGTCCTACCGCATGGCCGCGGATTCCAACGACAGGGCCGCGGCGGCCCAAGGCCGACTGCGCGAACTTGCCCTGCACTACAAACTCGGCGACATCAAGAGCGCGAATATCGTTTCGGATCTCGAGGCGCTCACGACGGCATGGCGCGGCGATGAAACCGAGGCCGATGCGTTGCAGATGGTGTCGCGACTCTACACCGAGGAAAGCCGCTACCGCGACGCGTTCGATGTCATGCGCGTTGCGATCAAGGCCCATCCCAACTCCGAGGTAACGCGCCGTATTCAGGATGAGGCGATGCGCACTTTCGACGCGCTGTTTCTCGGCGGGAAGGGCGATGCGCTGCCCCCGATCGACGCCCTCAGCATGTTCTATGATTTCAAGGACCTCACGCCGATCGGACGACGCGGCGACGAGATGATCCGCAGGCTGGCCGACCGCCTGCTAACGGTCGATCTTCTCGACCAGGCGGCGGAGCTGCTGCAGCATCAGGTCGACCACCGCCTGCAGGGTGCCGCACGCGCGCAGGTCGCGGCGCGTCTGGCCGTGATCTATCTCATGAACCGCAAGCCGGACCGGGCGATCCAGGCGCTGCGTGCGACGCGCACAAGCGAACTTTCAAACGAAGTCCGCAGCCAGCGGCTGATGATCGAAGCGCGTGCGCTGGCGGACGTCGGGCGCCACAATCTTGCGATCGAAGTGATCGCGAACATCCCCGGCCCGGATGCGATACGCCTGCGGTCTGAAATACTATGGTCGGCTGGCAATTACGGCGCCTCGGCGGAGCAGACCGAATTGATCTACGCCGATCGCTGGCGCGACTGGTCGCCGCTCAACGAAGTCGAACGGCGCGAGATCCTGCGCGCCGCGGTCGGATACTCCTTGGCTGAGGACAAGCTTGGGCTTGAACGTTTCCGCGAAAAGTTCGCGCCGAGCATGCTGCAGAGCGCGGATCGTCAGAACTTCCAGGTGGTGACGGCTCCGATCGATCCGACACGACCGGAATTCAAGCAGATCGTTCAGGCGATCGCGACCATCGACACACTTGAGCAGTTCGTGCGCGATATGCGCGCCAAACAGCCCGAAATCCTCGATTCTGCGCCGGCTTCTTCGCCACTTCCGCCCTCGCTGTCGCGCCTGCTCCGCCCCGATCGATCGGCAACCGGCAGCATCGCCCGCGCGCGCGCCCGCTGAAGGCGCGGGTCTAATCTGGCCAACCCAGGGTATCGCGGACAGGCTGAGGACGGCTCGTGGCGTCCTCACAGCCCGTAGCTTTGCACAAGGCTGCCGGCGACGAGGCTCCACCCGTCGACAAGAACAAAGAAGATCAGCTTGAATGGCAATGACACCACCACCGGCGGCAACATCATCATGCCCATCGACATCAGAATCGACGCGATCACGAGGTCGATGATCAGGAACGGCAGAAACAACAGAAACCCGATCTCGAATGCGCGCTTCAGTTCGGAAATCATGAACGACGGCACAAGAATGCGCAGCGATATTTCTTCGGGATTTGACGGACGCGGCTCACGCGACATGTCGATAAACAGCTTCAAGTCCTTTTCGCGCACGTTCTTGAGCATGAACGCGTGAAACGGCTCCGAGGCTCGTTCGAAGGCCTGCTCGGGCGTGATTTCGTTATTGATCATCGGGCGTAGTCCGACGTCATAGGCGCGCTGAAATGCCGGCCCCATCACAAACGCGGTAAGAAACAGGGCCAGGGAAACAATCACGGCGTTGGGTGGTGCGGTCGCGGTGCCAAGCGCGGTGCGCAGCAGCGACAGCACCACGACGATGCGGGTAAACGACGTCACCATCACCAGGATCGAGGGTGCGAGCGACAGCACCGTCAGCAATGCCACCAGTTGGATGACGCGCTCGGTCAGGCCGCTGCCTTGGCCAAAATTGATGCTGATATCCTGCGCCGCGGCGGTTGCAGCGCCTCCGATCAGGGCTACCGCGGTCGCCACCGTCGTGAGACGGACACGGCGACCGGTCGGTCGCTCGGTCACGAACTCCCGGGTTGTCGGCCGAGCAGATTGGCCATCTCGCGTTGCAGGTTTTCGTAGGTTGGCGTTTCGGACCGCGGCGTGGCTGCCGGCCCCGGCGTCGGTGCGACGGCTGCCGGGCGCGCCGGTGACGGCGCCGACCGCAACGGCGCGGGCGCCGAAGGTGCGCGCAGTGCGCTGGCGGACAATGGCCGCCGCAGCGCTGCCTCCAGCCGCTGTGCCATGTCGGCAAGATTTTGCTCTTCGGTCGATTTCACCGGTTCGGCTTTGCCGCCAGCCGTGCGCGCGAGCGGCTGCAGGAGGACGCGCGGCGCGCCTTGCGGCGCAGCTTGCGGGGCGGCCGGTGTCTCGGGCTTGAGATCGTGAACGGCGTCAAGGTCCTGCGCGGGCGCCGCCGCGGTCGCCGGCGCCTCAAAGCTGAGGCGGATGCTGGGGGCGGCGGGGCGGTGCGGAATGACGTCGGCTGGAACCCATTGTGGACTGGGCGGGGGGGGTGCCGCGTTCGCGGCGTGTTCGGCGTTCGGCAATCGCCCTGTCACGGCCTCGGGACGAAATGCCGCGTCGGAAAGAATAGCGGCGGCGTGAGCGGCTGGTTCCGGCCGGAAGAGCGGCTCGGGCCGCGCCAACGGCCGCACGGTCGCGCCCGACGGCGGCGGCGTCACCGGCTGAATCGTATGTGGCCAGCCGCCTTCCGCGCCGGCCTCGGGGCTGGACATCGGCTCGGCGGTGCCGGCCCGTGCCGGTGTTTCGCGCACGGTCTGCACCGCGGCCGCTCGCACGATGTTGGATTCGACCAATACATCGGTCGGGCCGCCGATCAGCAGCAGGTGCTCGACGTTGTCGCGCCTGACAATGACAAGCCGGCGCCGGGTATCGATGTCGGCGGAATCGACAACCGCCAGCCGGAACTGACGATTGCGCAGCGCCGTAGCCGCGAGTGCCCCGGCGCCGAAACGGCGCACCAGATACGCGGCAACGGCGATCAAGACCAGCACGATCGCAAAGGCGACGAAGAACTTCATCGGTAGCGAAAATTCTGTGCCTAAAAGTGCGTCCATTCCACGCCTCCGCAACTCAACGAACAGGTTGGACTTAGGCAGGCCCGGCAGCCCGGGCGGCCGGCCGACCTTAACGAATCATTAACACGGAAACGCCGCCAAACCCCACTGAAATCATGCGTTGCCGTTGCGCCAGGTAAACGGCAACTTAATGGCGGCCGGAATTTAACCGCCCATTAACCATACGCCCGGCAAATTCTGCCTACAAGTTCGGCGCGCGGAAGGCACCGGCGCGATTTCTTGAGGCGCAGAACAATGGCGATGACCGACCTCCCGATCCTGTCGATGCTGCGCACGCGCATGCAATGGCATCAGGAACGCCAGCGCGTGTTGGCGGAAAACGTCGCCAATTCGGACACGCCAAAATTTCGACCGCGCGACCTCAAGCAGCTTGATATCAAGGGCGCCGCGCCGGCCACAAACGTCACGCTGAGCCGCACGAGCGCCTCCCACATCGCCGCGGCGGCCGATTCGGGCGCGCGCTTTCAGGTCCAGCAAATCCCTCCCACCGAAACTCGCCCCGCCGGCAACGCGGTCAATCTCGAAGACGAGATGATGAAGGTTGCCCAGAACCAAATGGATTATCAGGCGGCCACCGCGCTTTACAGCCGCAGCCTCGGCCTGATCAAGACCGCGCTCGGGAAGAAATAACGGAGACGATCAATGGATTTCGTGAAATCACTGGCCGTCGCAGCATCCGGCCTGCGCGCGCAGGCCGGGCGTATGCGCGTGATCTCGGAGAACATCGCAAATTCAAATTCCACTGCGCAGACCGCCGGCGGCGATCCGTATCGCCGGCGCATTCCGACGTTTGCGTCGCAGCTTGACCGGGCGCTCGATGCGCGCGTCGTCACGGTCGGGCGAATCCAGACCGATCGCAGCGACTTTCAGTCGAAATACCAGCCGGGTCACCCCGCGGCCGACGCCAGAGGCTACGTCAAGTACCCGAACGTCAATTCGGTCATCGAAATGGCCGACATGCGCGACGCCCAGCGTTCGTACGAGGCCAACGTCAACGTTATCGGCGCGACGCGCCGCATGATCCAACGCACCCTCGACATCTTGCGCGGCTGATAGGGAGAAACGGCAATGGCTACGAGTGGAATTGCGGCAAATGCCTACGCGCAGATGGCGCGTCTCACCAATCCGGCCGGCGGTGCCGCGGCAGCCGGCGATGCGCTCGGCGATGCCACCGGAAAGAGCTTTGGCGCGATGCTGAAGGACGCCATCGGCGCGGTCGTCGATGCCGGTCACAAGTCCGACGCGCAATCCCAGGCGGTCGTGGCGGGCAAGGCCAATGTCGTCGATGTCGTGACGGCGGTCGCCGAGACCGAGGTCGCCGTCGGTGCGGTGGTCGCGGTGCGCGACAAGGTGATCGAGGCCTACCAAGAAATCATGCGGATGCCGATCTGACATTTCGCCACAACGCGCGGGAGCGGCACCATGACCGGCCTGGATGTAATCGACGTCGCACGCGACGCCATTTACACGCTCGTGCTGGTCGCAAGTCCGCTCATGCTTGTCGGGCTGTTCGTCGGCGTGGCGATTTCACTCCTGCAGGCGCTGACGCAAATTCAGGAAATGACGCTGGTGTTCGTGCCAAAAATCCTCGCCATGTTCATCGCACTGCTGCTGGCGTTGCCGTTCATGGCGGACACGCTGCATGGTCACATGATGCGGATTACGGCGCGAATTGTCGGCGGCTGATGTTGTAACCGTTGGCGCTTCGCGGCGCAGGATACCGGCCAGCAATGCGAATCGACCTATCGTTCCTGCCTGCGCTGGCCGCGGCCTATCTGCTGGTGTTCGCGCGCATCGGCACCATGATCATGCTGCTGCCGGGGCTCGGCGAACTCGCGGTTTCCGCGCGGATCAGGCTGACCCTTGCGTTGATGCTTGCGGCAGTGATGTTTCCGCTGCATCGCGCCGCCTATCCGGTCGACCTGCGCTCGCTGCCGGCCATGATCGCTTTGCTCGGCGAGGAGTTGCTGATTGGCGCCGTGCTCGGGATTGCGGCGCGGCTTGCGGTGTCTGCGCTTCAGCTCACCGGATCGATCGTTGCGCAGCAGCTTGGGTTGGGCTTCGTCACCACGATCGATCCGACACGCGCCCAGCAGGGCGAAATTCTTGGCAATTTCCTGACGATGCTCGGCATCGTCCTGATTTTCTCGACCGATCTCCACCACCTCGTCATCGCCGCGCTCGATGACAGCTATTCGCTATTTGCGCCGGGCGAGGTGCCATCCACCGGCGACATGGCCGCGCTCGCCAGCCGCACGGTCGCGGGTTCGTTCAAGATCGGCGTCCAGCTGGCGGCGCCGTTTCTGGTGTTCGGCATTCTGTTTAATGTTGGGCTTGGCGTGTTGTCGCGCCTGATGCCGCAGATGCAGGTGTTTTTCGTCGGCGTGCCGCTGTCGATTCTCGCCGGCTTCCTCATCCTCCTGGTCGTACTGGCCGCCATGATGTCGGGCTTCCTCGATTACCTTCAGGGCGTACTGCGCGAAATCGCGCCGCACATCTGAGCAGGCGGAACCCCACCCATGGCCGACGAACAGGACCAAAACGAACGTACGGAAGACCCCACGCAACGACGCCTCGATGAGGCGCTCAAGCGCGGCGATGTGGCCAAAAGCCAGGAAGTGAATACCTGGTTTGTCATTTCCGCCGCGGCGCTTGTTCTCATCGCCTATGCGGGCACCGCCGGGGGCAGTCTCACGGCGACGCTGCGCGGGATCGTCGCCAATTCCTACCGCCTGCCGACCGACGGCATCGCCTTTGCGCACTTGATCCGGAGCCTCGGGGTCGAGGTGCTGGCGGCGTTTACAATTCCGTTCCTGCTGCTGGCGCTGGCGGCCGCGGGCGGCAACATCATCCAGCACCGGCTGGTGTGGTCGTTCGAGCAGTTGACGCCAAGACTGTCGAAGATTTCGCCAATCGCCGGGTTGAAACGCCAGTTTTCAACACTCGCGCTGCTCAATTTCGTCAAGGGCATCCTCAAGCTCGCGCTGGTCGGCGGCGTGCTGTTTGCATTGCTATGGCCCGAACGCAACCGGCTCGAGGAATTCATCACCTTCGACATCGTCAGTTTGCTGATGGTGATGCGCACGCTCACGTTGAAGCTGCTCGGCGCCGTGGTCGCGATGATGGCGATCATCGCGATCGCCGATTTCCTGTTTCAGTATCGGCAATGGTACGAGCGTCAGAAAATGTCGGTGCGGGAACTGAAGGACGAATTCAAGGACACCGAGGGCGATCCGAAGATCAAGGCGCGCATCCGGCAGCTGCGCCAGAACCGCATGAAGAAGCGCATGATGGCGGCGGTTCCGAAGGCGACAGTCGTCATCACCAACCCGACCCACTTCGCGGTCGCCCTGCAATACGAACGCGGCATGAATGCTCCGGTCTGCGTTGCCAAGGGCGCCGACTTGATCGCGCTGAAAATCCGGGAAGTGGCCGCCCGCCACGGCATTCCTTTGGTCGAGAACCCGCCGCTCGCGCGTATCCTGCATGCCACGGTCGAGATCGACCAGGAGATCCCGCCCGACCACTACAGGGCCGTCGCGGAGGTGATAGGTTACGTCATGCGCTTGACCCGACGAATGGGCGGCTGACGTGACCACTTGCGACGCCGCCCGGACTGGGGCACTCAAGGACATCGGCGATTCGGGTATCGCCGCGAGCCGGCCATGGCGACAATCGGACTGACAAACCTGCCAGCGATCGACCGAACCCAGCGCCGCGGCAGTATTGTCCTGGTACTGCTGGTTGCGTTCCTGCTCGTGGCCGCGATTGCCGGTCTTGTGCTGGTCGGCCGCGATCGGGCGGAATCCTACATTCTGGTCCTGCTGGCCGTTCTCGGAATGATCGGCGTGTTTTCATTGTTCGCCGCCGCGGCCGGCATCCTGCGCGTCGCCGGCGATGACGGCAATCCGGTGCTCAAGGCGGTCGCGGACGGCGCCGGCGACGGCATCGTCGTCACGGATGCCGGGGGCCGCGTGATCTACGCCAACGCCGCCTATCGCGAACTCGTCAACGCGGTCGGATCCGACGACGTCAGGCCGGTCGAGCGGGCCTTCATCGGCGACCCCGACGTGTCGGAGGCGGTTTACCGCCTGCTGCGCGCGGCGCGCGAAGGCCGCCGATTGCAGGAGGAGGTTCGGCTGTCCGGAACGCGCGGCGCGCCGGCGCGTTGGATGCGGCTGCGCGTTCGCCCGCTCAAGCCCGCCGGCTCCGACGCCCGCGTCACGGTATGGACGGTCGCCGATGTGACGCGTGATCGCGAACGTCAGGAAAATGTATTCCAGGAGTTGCAGCAGGCGATCGATTATTTGGACCATGCTCCGACCGGTTTTTTCTCCGTCGATGCCAAAGGCGAGGTTGGCTATCTCAATGCGACCCTGGCCGCGTGGCTTGGCTATGACCTCGCCGAAGTCGGCTCCGGCGGGCTCAAGCTTGCCGACATCGTGGCGGGTGACGGCTCCTCGCTGCTCACGACCATCCGCGGCGCTCCCGGAGAGGTGAAGACCGAGACGCTCGACCTCGATCTTATGACGCGGAGCGCCAAAAAGTTGCCGGCGCGGCTCTATCATAAGGTGGCATTCGCCGCCGACGGCGCGCCCGGTGCTTCGCGCACCATTGTGCTCAACCGCGCGGCGGGTGGCGACGCCGCGCGCGCGGCGGAGGTGCGCTTCATGCGCTTCTTCCAAAATACGCCGCTGGCGATCGCGACTATCGACAAGGTCGGCAATTATGTCCTCACCAACGCGCTGTTTGCGCGCACGTTTCAGTCGGTTCTGAACGCGGAGGGCAGGGGATCGGAGCGCTCAATTCTCGCGGTCGCGGCCGAACGCGACCGCCCCGCGCTGGAAGCCGTAATCGCCCGCGCGGCGCGCGGCGAAGGCGCAATCGCGCCGCTCGATGTCGCGCTTGCCGGCAGGGCCGAACGGTTCGCGCGCTTCTATGTGACGCCGGTCGAAAAGGAAAGCGGCGACCAGGAAGCGGCGATTGTCTACGCGCTCGAAATTACCGAGCAGCGCAATCTCGAACGGCAGTTCGCGCAGTCGGAGAAAATGAAAACCGTCGGACAACTCGCCGGCGGCGTCGCGCACGATTTCAACAACGTGCTGTCCGCGATCATGATGGCGACCGACTTCCTGCTCAGTGCCCACAAGCCGACCGATCCATCGTTCCAGGACATCATGCAGATCAAGCAGAACGCCAACCGGGCCGCGAGCCTGGTGCGGCATCTGCTGGCGTTCTCGCGGCGCCAGACGCTGCGCCCGCAAGTTCTCGATCTCGGCGAGGCGCTGTCCGACCTGACCATGCTGCTGCGCCGTGTGATCGGTGAAAAAGTCACGCTCGAAGTGTTGCACGGGCGCGATCTGTGGCCGATCAAGACCGACCTTTCCCAACTCGAACACGTCATCGTCAACCTCGCGGTCAATGCGCGCGATGCGATGCCCAACGGCGGCAAGCTGACGGTGCGCACGAGCAACGTCAGCGAAGCCGATAGCCGTCTCCTCGACTACAAGGGAATGCTGGCGGCCGACTACGTTCAGATCGAGGTCGTCGATTGCGGCACCGGAATTCCGCCGGAAATCGTCGACCAGGTTTTCGAGCCGTTTTTCACCACCAAGGAGATCGGCAAGGGCACCGGCCTCGGATTGTCCACGGTCTACGGCTTCATCAAGCAGACCGGCGGTTTCATCTATTTCGACTCGGTGCTCGGCAAGGGCACGACGTTCCGGGTTTTTCTGCCGCGGCACCTGCCGGCGGCCGCGGAGATCGCGCCGCCAAAACCGGACGTCGCCCAGGCCAGCGCGGCGGCGCAATCCGCCGACGATACCGGGCGCGGGACGATCTTGCTGGTGGAAGACGAAGAAGGGCTGCGCGGGCTCAACGCGCGCGGGCTCGCCTCGCGCGGCTACCAGGTGGTCGAGGCCGGCAACGGCGTCGAAGCCATCGCGGCGCTGGAGCGCCACGAGGGCAAGATCGATCTGGTCGTCTCGGATGTGGTCATGCCCGAAATGGACGGGCCGAC